>JBEKDP010000230.1:0-3196 GCA_050014295.1 Dehalococcoidia bacterium
GCTCCCGCAGCAGTTCCTTGTCCATTCGCGGCTTGTAGTAGTAGCCCTCCAGGTTCGCCTTCGTGACCAGGGTCAGGAGATTGCGATAGCCGGTCATGTTCCGGCAGAGGAGCGTGAGATGGCGTGAGTGCTTGTCTTTGGGCTGACGGTCGAAGCGGGAGTTGGTGGCGACGTAGGCCTCGACGCCGATGATCGGCTTCACGTCATGCTCGCGGGCCGCTTTATAGAAGTCGATCGCGGCGTGGAGGTTTCCGTGGTCAGTGAGGGCGACCGCGTTCTGCCCGAGTTCGTGCGCGCGTTCCATGAGCTGGGGAATGCGGGCTAGACCATCGAGCAGGCTGAACTCGGTGTGGACGTGCAGGTGAGCGAACATGTTTCGGTCTGTCTTCGGCAATTATAACAGCGAGGGCACAGTCCGGCCGCACACTTATGTTCACCTGGCGCGATTGCCGGCGATTCCGTCGGCCGCGCGCTTGTTAGGACGGGCCGGCGAGTTTGATCAGCTCTGCCGGCGCGTGGTAAGCTAGATATTGAAGAGAGTAAGCTGGAATGGAGATTCCTTATGTCGGATGACGGACTTAGAGCGAAGGTTCAGGAGACACTGGAGGCCGTGCGGCCGTCGCTGCAATCGCACGGCGGAGACGTTAACCTGATCGAGGTCACCCCTGATAAGATCGCACGCCTGGAGCTAGTTGGCGCCTGCGGCGGCTGCCCGATGAGCCAGATTACCTTGAAGATGGGGATCGAGCGGATCCTGGCCGAAGAGGTGCCGGAGTTGGCGGGTGTAGAGGCTGTCGGCCTCGACCACGTCGACTGGTCGGAGTACGAGTAGATAAGATAGTCACGAAGGTCACCAAGAAGGGGCATCCGAAACGATGCCCCTTATGTTTGGCTGAGGGGCGACGCTATTCCCCGGTCTCGAGAGCGAACGCCTCGTGCAGCACCTTGACGGCGTCCTTCACCTGGTCTTCGCGGACGATGCAGGTAATGCGTATCTCGCTGGTGGAGATCATCTCGATGTTGATCCCTTTGTCGAACAGGATGCGGAACATGCGCGCGGCGTAACCTGGGGCGCTCTGCATGCCCGTCCCGACAATGCTCACCTTGCCCAGCTTGTCATCGCTTGTCACCTCGCGGGCGCCCAGCTTGCGAGCCGCTTCTTCGACCACCGATAGCGCCCGCCGTAGCTCGTTGCGCGAGACCGTGAACGTAACGTCGGCCAGTTTCTCCTCGCTTGCGTTCTGGACGATCGTGTCGACCGAGACGTGGGAATCGGCGAGCGGCTCGAAGATCGCCGCGGCTATTCCCGGGCGGTCCGGCACTCCGCGAACGGTGACCTTGGCCACGTCCAGGTCATGGGCGATGCCGCGGACTTTCTTGAACTGCTCCATAGAGACACCTCCGTGAATCAGGGTACCGGCCGCTTCCTTGAAGCTGGAAGCAACCAGGATGGGCATCTGGTAGACCTCACCCAACTCGACGGCGCGGGAGTGCATGACCTTGGCGCCGACGCTGGCCATCTCCAACATCTCGTCGTAGCTGATCTCGTCCAGCTTACGGGCCTCTGGCACGATACGAGGGTCCGCCGTGTAGACGCCGTCGACGTCCGTGTAGATCTCGCAGGCATCGGCTTTGAGAGACGCCGCTAGGGCGACGGCCGTCGTGTCGGAGCCGCCACGGCCGAGGGTCGTGATGTCCTCATCGACGTCCTGGGTGAGGCCTTGAAAGCCGGCGACGATGACGGCGCGTCCCTTGTCCAGCTCCTCGTGTACGCGCTTGGGGTCGATGGCGAGGATCCGCGCCTTCCGGTGTACCTTGTCGGTCCTGATGCCCGCCTGCCCCCCGCTGAGGCTTATCGCGTCGTGGCCCATGCCGTGCAAGGCCATGACCATGAGGGTGCTGGACACGGTCTCGCCGGTGGACATTAGGACATCCATCTCCCGGTCTTCGGGCTGATCGCTGATCTGGTGCGCCAGCTCGATTAACTGGTCGGTCGTCTTGCCCATGGCGGAGACGACGACGACCATGCCAGCGCCCTGCTCCTTCCGCGCCGCAACGCGGCGGGCGACGTTCCTGATCTTCTCAGCGTCCGCCAGCGAGCTGCCGCCGTACTTCTGGACTATGATGCCCATAGTCTCCCCCTATTCTGTACCCACTATCTCGATGCCTCTGTCGCTGGGCTGCGTGATCATGGTCTCGCCGGGGCAACCGGACGCCTTTGCCGCCGCCTGCATCGCCGCAGCGACCGCATCCTCATTGTTGACGGCCCAGGCCGCAATTGTCGAGCCGCCGCCGGAGAGGTAGGCACATTCGGCCCCCGCCTGGCGAGCCGACGCGATCACCGGGCCGATGGCCGGCAGCAGCTTAGACCGCGCCGGTTGGTGGAGGCGGTCGTCGCAGGCCGCGGCGAGCAGATCGAGGCGTCCTGCTGCTAGCGCCGCGACCAGCAGGGCGGCGCGCCCGACGTTGAAGACGGCATCTTCACGCGGGACTTCCGTCGCCAGGAGACGTCGACTCACGTTTGTCGGCATCGCCTGCTGCGGCACCATGAGCACCACCCTTAGGCCGGGCGGCACCGGGACGGCCACGTGCATGACGCGGCCCGCTTCGCGGACGGCCACCTGAAGCCCACCCAGGAGAGCGGGCGCGATGTTGTCGGCGTGACCCTCCAGCTCGGCGCCTAAGGGCAGGAGCTCTTCCGGGTCGAGCGGCCGTCCTGCGAGGACGCTCGCGCCGACCAGTCCGGCGGCCCGGGCCGCGGCGCTTGCCCCCAGACCACGGGCGACCGGGAAATCTCCGCGCCAGGCGACGGTTAGCTCCGGCGGCGGTGCAACGGCACGCCTCTCGAAGTAGGCGCGAGCTGCGGCGAGGACCATCTTCAGCAGGGGGTCTTGTGGATCGGGCTTCGGGGCGTCGTGCGCCTCCAGAGTCGCGTCCGCCCACAAGTCGAGGGCGAGTCCGAGGCAGTCGAACCCCGGGCCGAGATTTGCCGAAGTGGCCGGCACTCGTAGGGACACTTTGGAGGGAAGCAACAGCGGCACACCTTCGCGGGATAGCCAAGCGATTGTATCATCCGAGTGGAGACGGGGCAATCGCAGCATCGGCCATGGTGGGGCCTCAATCTCTCGCTAGGCCGTCAACCTGTACCACAAGTAGGAGAAGATTGAGGCGATCCACCATTCCTAGTCAAAGATAC
>JBEKDP010000231.1:0-3180 GCA_050014295.1 Dehalococcoidia bacterium
GCTGCGCGTAGCTTCCGGCTCCGGCGGCCGCTTCCCGCCGGCGCCGGCGGCGACAGCGAGGGCGCACCATGACGGCCGGCGACTCGCTGCGGCTGTGCGTCCTTGGCGACCTGGAGAGCATTCATACGCGCCGCTGGCTGGAACCGTTCGTCGAGCGCGGGCATGAGATGCACGCTGTGTCCTATTACCCGCCGGCGAGGACCATTGACGGTGTCAGGGTGCACGTTCTGACGGAGCGACAGCGGGAAGCGCGGAAGACCGGCCGGGATAGAGGAGCTTCGCCGACTCTCTTGCCGCCAACGGTCCTCCGACTGTTGAACGCCCTCCGCTATCGGCATCGCGGCCTGGGGCGCGCCGTCCGCGAGATACGTCCAGACGTCCTTCACGCCCACTACGTGGTCGAGTACGGCTTCTTCGCTGCCGTCAGCGGCTTTCATCCGCTGATCGTCACGGCCTGGGGCTCGGACATACTGGTCGCCGCCCAGGCGTCGCCGCTGGCCCGCGCCATCGCCCGCTATACGCTCCGCCACGCCGACTTGGTGACGTCGAACAACGACTACATGACGCGCAAGATCTGCGAGCTCGGCGTTCCGCGCGAGAAGGTGGCGACCGTCGTTTTTGGAACCGACCGCTACTTCCTGGAGCAACCGGAGGCGAGCGTGAACCGGCGTGACCCGGCGCCGGAGCAGCCGCCGGTCGTCATCAGCACGCGGTCGCTGGACTCGCCTCTGTACAACATTGACTCCGTCCTGCGGGCTATGGCCCTGCTCCGGCGCCGACTGCCCCAGGCCCAGCTCCGGCTAGCGGGCGTCGGGCGTCTGCAGCCGGCGCTCCAGCGCCTCGTTGCGGAGTTGGCGCTCGGCGATGGCGTCCAGTTCTTCGGATTCCTCGACCGACCGGCCCTGCGTGACGCCCTCGCCGCCGCGCACGTGTACGTCTCCGTCCCCGGCTCCGACGCCACCTCCGTCAGCAACCTTTCGGCGATGGCGGCCGGCTGCTTCCCGGTGGTCTCGGACCTCGCGAGCCAGGAGGAATGGATTCAGGACGGCGTCAATGGGTATCGGGTGCCCCTGGGCGACGTAGCGGCGCTTGCTCAGCGCCTCGGCGATGCGCTGGAGGACGGCGAACGCCGTCGTGAGGCCGCTTCGCTCAACCGGAAGCTGGTGGAGGAACGCGGCCTCTGGGAGGTGAACGCGTTGGAGATGGAGCGCCTGTACCAGCGGCTGGCGCGGCAAAACCCCTCGCCGGGAGGGCGCTGATGCGCATCTGCTATCTCGCCGACGCGCCTTACATCCATAGCCGGCGGTGGGTCGAGCACTTCAGCCGCCTCGGTTGGGAGACGCACGTCATCTCGTTCCGCCCCGCCGAGATCACGGGCAGCCACGTCCATTACGTCGGCGGCTGGGAGCGTCTGGGCAAGCTGCGCTATCTCATCCACGCCCGCCGCGTCCGCCGCCTGATCCGCGAGCTGGCTCCCGACCTAGTCCATGCTTTGCACCTCACCAGCTACGGCTTCCTCGCCGCTCTCGCCGACGTCCATCCCTGCGTCGTCTCGGTCTGGGGCACCGACATCCTCCAGGCGCCGCGCCTGACACCGTTCCACTGGGCGATAACCCGCTACGCCCTCTCCCGCGCCGACCGCGTCACGGCCACCGGCATGCGCCTCGCCGAGGCAACGATGAGATACGTTCCGGCCGGCAAGGAGGTCGCCGTGATCCCCTACGGCGTCGACCTCGAGCAGTTCCGGCCGGAAGGACGATCGCACCGCGAGGAGCTCGTCGTCGGCAGCGTCGGCCGCCTGTCGCCGGAGAAGGGGCTGAAGTACCTGATGCAGGCGATGGCGGAGGTCGTGCGCCGAGAGCCGCGGGCCCGCCTGCTCCTCGCCGGCGACGGGCCAGAGCGCGGTCGCTTGCGGCGACTTGCCGTGAAGCTCGGCCTCCAGGAGCGCACCGACTTCCTGGGCGAGATCGCGCACGAGCAGGTGCCGGCAACTCTCGCCCGCGTCGACGTATTCGCTATGCCCTCCACGTACGAGGGCTTCGGCGTGGCGGCTCTGGAAGCAGAAGCGATGGAGGTCCCCGTCGTCGCCTCCGCGATCTACGGCATCCCGGACGTGGTCGAGGACGGTGTCAGCGGTCTCCTCGTGCCGCCCAAGGACGTTGCGGCACTATCGCGGGCGATCTTGCGGCTCCTCGCGGACGAAGAAGTGCGGCGTCGGATGGGCGTCGCCGCCAGGGCGTTCGTCGCTGAGCGCTACTCCTGGCAGGAGAATGCCCGCCAGATGGAAGCGCTCTACCAGGAGCTGCTGGAGCACGCCGAGAAGCCCTGACGGGCCCTCAACGCAGATTCGAGATGGCCCGTCGCCGGCCCTCTCTTCGCTTGATCGAGGCGATGACCCATGCTAATGTTTCAAGGGCGCTTGCCATAACGGAGACTGCGCAGCCCCGCATCTATACCGAGGTGAATTCCCCGACGCGATGACCAACGGCACGGACAGCCTGCCTTTTGTCTCCGTACTGATCCCCATGCGCAACGAGGAGCGCTACATCGAGGGCTGCCTTCGCAGTCTGGCTGCCCAGGATTACCCGCACGAGCGCTTCCAGGTGCTCGTCCTCGATGGTGCCTCCGGCGACCGCTCGCGGGAGGTTGTGGAGCAGCTCATGCGCGGCAGCGACCTGGACCTGCGCCTGATCAACAATTCGGAGCGGAAGACGGCCCACGGCCTCAACCTCGGCCTCGCGCTGGCAAGGGGCGAGATCATCGTCCGCGTCGATGCGCACGCCGCTGTTTGGCCAGATTTCCTGCGCGAGAGCGTCAACGCCCTGGCAGAGAGCGGCGCCGACGCCGTCGGCGGCCCCATCGAGAGCGTCGGCGACGGTCTTGTCGGCGAGGCGATTGCCCTGGCCATGTCCTCTCCTTTCGGCGTGGGAAACGCTCACTTCCGCTACAGCCAGGAGGCGCGCTACACGGACACGGCCGCCTTCGCCGCCTACCGCCGCGACGTTTTCGCCCGCATCGGCGAGTTTACGGAGGAGATCGACTGTGGCGAGGACGACGAGTTCAACTACCGGCTCGGCGACTCCGGAGGGAGGATATACCTGACGCCGAAGATCGGGTCGGTGTACCACACGCGCTCGTCGCTGCCGGCGCTTTTCCGGCAGTACCACGCCTACGGACGCG
>JBEKDP010000232.1:0-3159 GCA_050014295.1 Dehalococcoidia bacterium
TAAGCGCGTCGGCGCGAAAGGGAGCTAAGGGGTCGCCCAGGCGGCGCTCCGTCGGGAGGGCTCGTCACGGGCAGTCGCCGTTGTCCGGGGTCCGGGGGCTGCTTCTCCGACGCGAGACGCTGGGGGTAGCCCTGGTTGCGATGGCGGTGGTTGCTATTCCCTGGCTCGTCCCCGTCACCACCAGCCTGTCGGACATTCGCGACGCGGTCGTGGAGGCGATTGGGCTGCACGTCTTCCTCGTCACCATACTGCTTGGCCTGCTGGGCTGGCTAATCATTCGCCGCAGCTTGCTGCCGTCGTTCTACTTGTACTGGCGAAGGTGGCTGGCAGGCGCTCTCTTGGCAGGCTTCGCGATGGGCGTCACGGGCCTGTTCCGCCCCGACTGGCGACTGGGCGGGACGGCGTTGTCGGACGTTACGGCAGGCGGCGAATGGGGCCATTCGCTCGTCGCCAGCCCCCTCGGCATTCTCGGTTGGCTGGGCTTAGGCTTCGCCGCCGTTACCGTCGTTTGGCCTCGCGGCGTGCTGCGGCTGGGCCGACGAAGCCCACATCTGGCAGTCGTGGTGTGGCGGTGGCACGTGCCGCAGCGGTCCTGGCGGCTCGCGAGGAGGGCAGGCGGCGGGCTCTTCCCGACGGCGGTCGAGCCGGAACCGCCGGCACCGCTTTCGATGGACACCCTTATGTGGGCGCGCACGAGCAGCGCTCCCGCTGACGAGGCGGGTGCGGCCGAGACGGGTACGGCAGTCATCGCGACTGAGAAGAGCGAGACCGCGGTCGAGCCCTGGCAACCGTCCCTGCCGCTGGCGATGGAGTCGGATGAGAAGCCGGCGGAAGCGGCGCCCTCTCCGGCATCGGGTGAGGGCTGGGCAATGCCGTCCGTGGACCTGCTGGCGGCTGTCGGCGTGGACGCGGGGGAGCGGCCGGACAACGCGGCGCGCGCACGCCTTATCGTCGATACGCTGGCTAGCTTCGGCGTGGATGCGGAGGTAGCGCAGATTAACGAGGGGCCGACGGTCACGCAGTTCGGCGTGGAGCCGGGTTGGGAGATCAAGACGCGGACGGTGCAGGAGCGCGACAGCTCCGGCCGTCCGGTCTTCGACCGCAACGGGCATCCGAAGGTGAAGACGGAGGAGGTCTCGCGGACGCGGGTGCGCGTAAGCCAGATAACGTCGCTGGCAAACGACCTTGCACTGGCGCTGGCGACTCCGTCGATACGGATCGAGGCGCCGGTGCCGGGCAAGCCAGTGGTCGGCATCGAGGTGCCGAACGTAACGACGTCGCTGGTGGCGCTGCGCAGCGTAATCGAGAGCACGGCGTTTCAGCGGTTGGCGGGGCGCTCTAAGCTGGCACTGGCGCTGGGGAAGAGCGTCTCGGGGGAGCCGGTGGTCGCCGACCTGGCGAAGATGCCGCACCTGCTGATCGCCGGCGCGACGGGCAGCGGCAAGAGCGTCTGCATCAACTCGATAATCACGTGCCTGCTGATGCACGCTTCGCCGGAGGACGTGAGACTGGTGATGATAGACCCGAAGCGGGTGGAGTTGGCGGCCTTCGCGCCGATACCGCATCTGGCGTTCTCGTCGATTGTGATCGACGTGGACAAGGTGGTGGGCACGCTGCAGGCGGTGATCCACGAGATGGAGAGCCGCTACCGCCGGTTCGCGTCGCTGGCGGTGCGCAACATCGAGGCGTATAACAAGCATCCGCGGGCGCAGGGGAAGCTGCCATACTGGGTGGTGATCATCGATGAGCTGGCCGACTTGATGATGGCGGCTCCGTACGAGGTGGAGCGTCAGGTGTGCCGGCTGGCGCAATTGGCGCGGGCGACGGGCATCCACCTGGTAATTGCGACGCAGAGGCCGTCGGTGGACGTGGTGACCGGGCTGATCAAGGCGAACTTCCCGACGCGCATCGCGTTTGCGGTATCGTCGCAGGTGGACTCGCGGACGATCCTGGATGGCGGCGGCGCGGAGAAGCTGCTGGGTCGGGGCGACATGCTGTACCAGCCGACAGACGCGGCGAAGCCGAAGCGCCTGCAGGGGGTGTTCGTGTCGGACCAGGAGATCGAGCGGGTGGTGGCGTTCTGGACGCAGGAGCGCTTCCAGGAGCTGCAACGCCATATGTACGACCACTTGATGGAGGAGGCGCGACCGGAGGTGGATGAGCTGTTCGGGGCGGACGACCCGCTGTTCGAGAGGGCGAAGACGCTGGCGACGGAGCACACGCGGGTGTCGACGTCGATGCTGCAGCGGCGGCTGCGGGTGGGCTATCCGCGGGCGGCGCGGCTGATGGACATGCTGGAGGAGAAGGGGATCATCGGGGAGTCTGAGGGTGGGAGCTCACGGCGGGTGCTGGCGCGGGAGGAGGAAGAGGAGGAGGGGTTTTGATTGACCGCTTGTTTTCGCGAAATGTTTTTTCTGTGATTCTGGAGGTGGTCGGTTTGGGTGATTGAAGTTGGGGGAGCGGCCGTTTGCGGGCCGGATGGTGGTGTTAAGGGCAGTCGCTGAGGCGGCTGCTTTTGTGTGCTCAGGATAACAGATCGAGAGGCGAAGTCGAAGGGGATTGTGACACCGGCGCGCCGTAAACGAGATGCAACCGAGCTATGCCTTGACAAATCCTCGGGGAGGAGTATAGTCGGGGCATCCGCTGGGTGGTTGGTGGCAGCCTAGCTCTTCGGAGGTGCACGATGCGCTGTTCAATCGCTGTCCGGCTGTGTTCTTGTTGCGTTCTTTGTTCCCTCTAGCGCTGACCGGCACCCTGCTCTTGATGTCGACGCCGAGCAGCGTTGCGTTGGGCGGCGTTGAGGGCAACAGGGAAAGCGGCGGGGGCGCGCGAGCGGCCGCCAGCAGTGATGGGCGCTACGTGGCCTTCGACTCCGCCGCCTCGAACCTCGTGTCCAATGACACGAACAACGAGCCAGACGTTTTTGTCCACGACGACGCGACAGGCGAGACAACGCGGGTGAGCGTGGACAGCGCCGGCAACCAGGCCAATGCCGGCAGCCTGCATGTGGCGATGAGCGCGGACGGTCGCTATGTCGCTTTTGCGTCTTATGCCTCGAACCTGGTCTCCGGGGGCACCAACGGCATGCTGCAGGTGTTCGTACACGACCGCGACACGGGGGAGACAACGTTGGCGAGCACGGATAGCGCCGGCAACCAG
>JBEKDP010000233.1:0-3150 GCA_050014295.1 Dehalococcoidia bacterium
TCGCATGGAGATTCGACTCTCGCCATGCATCGGCGTCTTCTTTTATTGGAAGCGAGCGAGAAGTTGGTCCCGTCCGGGGGTAAGCCGAGCGGGACCGGTGCAACAGGAGCGGAGAGGCCCCCAATTGCGCTTTCAGTGTAGCCTCGGCGTTCGGCTCTGACAATAGAGTCGACACCTAATGGCAAGTCTGAAGGCGAAAGAGTACGCATTGAGGGTTTTGTCTCTCCGGTTGCCGCGAAGGGGGTGATGCCCGCGACAAAAGAACGCGGAAACAGCACAGCGGCCCTCCCGGGGAAGGACCGCACGGGTATGAACTCTTATGACAACCGAAAGGAGAGACAAAGCGAATGCTAGATGAGTTGGTAGTGAAGCTGCTGATTCTGAAGACGTGGCTCAGCAGTGAGCGAGGCCAGGACATCATGGAGTATGCCCTACTGGCCGGGTTTATCGCGGTGGGCTTCGCCGTGGCGGCTGCGGGCATACTCGACTCCGGCGTCTTCACCAAGATGGCGGACACCATAAAGAACTGCGTCGACTTCGATAGCTCCACTGCTTGTGGCCCGTAAGAGGTCAGGCACGAGAAAGATGACGTTGGGGGGGCGGGCGAACCCGCCCACCCCCTCCAGCGCAAGGGACGTGATATGAGGCCGAGCCGAAACCTGAAGAGAGCGGAGCGCGGTCAGACGCTGATTGAGTTTGCGCTCGTGGCTCCCATGATCCTGCTCTTCCTTTTCATGATCATCGACTTCGGCATTGCGATGGACAGGCGAATTGTCCTCCAGCACGCCGTCCGCGAGGGTGCCCGCTACGCGGCCGTCAACGGCCAGAATTCCCTGGATTCCGTCAAGCAGCGCACCGTCGACCAAGCGCAGGGCATCATCAAAACCAGCGACGTGCGGATAACATACACGGACATGTCCAACCCTGCGGACGGGACCACCACCGACGTTGGCGACTCTGTGGACGTGCAGGTGTGTTTCACCTATGACCCCGTCATCATACGGCCCATCCTGAGCGGCCTGTTTGGCGGCACACTCGGCGCCATCAAGATGAACGTGACGGGCAGCGCCCGCCTGGAGCAAAAGGCGCTGTCCCCGCCTGGAGATGCGCCATGCCCGTGATGAGATTGCTTAAACGACTCAACGAAGAGCGAAGCCAGGCCATCATCATGTTTGTTGCCATTTTCTCTCTTGTCACGATCATGGGCGCCATCAGCATCGACTTCGGCCTTTGGCTGAGCGAGCGTCACGGTGTAGAGCGGGCGGCGGACCTCGCCGCGCTTGCCGGGTCCCAGAGCCTTCTAAGGCACGCCGGAAAAACGGAACCCGGCGCAGATTCCAAAGCGGACAACGCGGCGGCCATCAGCGACGCCTGCAAGTGGGCAGCGCGCAATGGCTACCAGGACGGCGACCTCGAGACCCATGTAGAGGTGGACGTGCAACTCTTCTGCCGGAACACTAACCAGACGTTCGCCCAGCAGGGGATGTGCCTTCACGATGATTCCTACGGCTCGCAACCCAGCCCCTGCGACTACGGGTACCAGCAACAGTGTACCAACGCCAGCGGGCACCCTATAGTCCTCAACGAGGTGGGCTGCGATACCATAAGCGTCACTGTCAAGAAGCCGGCGATTCATCTCTTCACGTCGAACTTCGGGATCCCGGGTAGCGAGGTGGGATTCGGCTCCCAGGCGGGGGAGTATGTGCAGGCAGTCCCTCTCGACGTCGTTCTAGCCCTCGACGACACGGGCTCCATGAGCGGCAATCCGATCGCCCAGACGAAGACTGCGGCGACCAACTTCACCAAATACCTGCTTTCGGCGAACAACACCCTCAATCAAGTCGGTTTCACGCCTTTCCGCGGCTGTTACAACCCCACACGCAACATCAACCCGCTGGATGAGTCCAACACCAATCCCCCCACAGCCAACTGGCAGCTCCGCGGCTGCGTCAAGCTGACGGACACGATCTCCCTCTCCAAGAACCTGACCATCATAAACAACGGCATCAACCTGCTGCAGGCCCCCGGCGGCTTCCCGGGGACGAACGTCTGCCTGGGTCTATTCCGAGGCGGGACGATACTCAACGGCCCAGGGTCGCAAACGGGCGCGAAAAGGGCGCTGGTAATCCTGACCGACGGGGATAACGCGTATACCGACTATGCCCAGGTCGACCAGCCGGCTCCGAACTCGCTGCCGACTGCAAACCGGCACCTTGCCAACCCGCCGCCCAACACATATCCGTCGACCATTAACCCTACCGACCCACACGGTGTCAACGGGTCGCCAACGGACGGCTCCGACGTGTGCCGGCCCGCGGGCCCCAACCTGAACGGCACCTACCCCTCATCGTTGTATGACACGCGGATCAACAACCTGGACAAGCTGACTCTGACGGAGGCCGACGCGCTTAAGGCGCAGGGCGTGGAGATCTACGTCGTCGGTTTCGGCGTCGCCGCGGGGCCGGACGATGGGACGCCCTGCGTCACGTCACAAGTCGGCACTGCCGCCAATAACATCCACCGCAACGCGAGCAACGACCCGCGTGACCGCAATCTCGCCAAGTGTATCGCCTCGTCAAAGTTGGGCACGAATGACCACTACTACGAGGTCACCGACGCTGCCAAGCTGGGGAACATCTTTCAGGACGTCGCCTGGGCGATAACCGGGCGCTCGCTCACTCAATAACCGGAGGACAAGAGCATGGCAAGAACAATATCTAACAAGGTGGGAGGTTCGGGACGCAGCCTGCTGCTGCTTGCCCTGCTCTTCGCCGCCATAGCCGCAATCCTGGTCTTCGTCGCCCTCAATCGCAGCGGGAATGGCAGCAGCGCGTCCGCCGGCGACACCACGCAGGTGGTGGTCGCGGCGCACGACATAGCGGCCCGCACGACGCTCGATAGCGACATGCTCAAGGTGATCGACGTGAGCACAGATAGCGCCCTCTCCGGCACCTTCTCAGAGACGGACTCGCTGGTAGGCCAGATCACACGCTACCCGCTGGCGGAGAACGAGCAGGTGACGGCGTCCAAGGTGGGCACCGGCTCGACCAGCAGCAACGACAACCAGGGGCTCTCTTTCGTCGTCCCGACGGGCATGCGCGCTTTCTCGGTAGGCGTGACGGAGGAGACCGGTGTCGGCGGCATGATCCT
>JBEKDP010000234.1:0-3128 GCA_050014295.1 Dehalococcoidia bacterium
GAGCAGATCGATGCGGGGAAGCCCCGCGTAGAAAGTGATCCACTCCGAGAAGGGGATGCCTGCCAGCCGGCCCTCCAGTCGATACCGCTCGAACACGGGGCCGTGCTCGAGAAGTTCCAGGCTCCGCGCCCCGTGCCGCGAGTCATACCAGCGCCCGTCCTTCCAAAGCGTGAGGTAACCGCCGGCCTCCACCATCATCCTGCCTTCCACCTCCAGCCGCAGGCTCCCCCGATAGTCGAGCCCCGCCGAATAGAAGCCGTTGGCGAACGAGCGGTGACCGGCGCCGGTCGACACGGTCTGCTGCGCTGTTCCCGTCTCCGGCTCCCTTGCCAGGGGCCGCGCCTCGAACAGCGAATATCCCAAAGCGGGGACGTGTGCCACGAAGCCCACCGTGACGGACCCATTCTCCCGACTCACAACCTGCGACGCCATCTCATGCCCGCCGTGCGATATCCGGCAAGCTTCCCCCTGGACCGTCACCTCCATATACTCGCGACGCGGCCAGGAAGAAGGGTTGAAGATCACCAGCCCGTTGCCCTCGACGCCGGCGCTGTTGACGTAGGATGCGAGATGGGTTGCCGCCTCCTGGGCCAGGCGGCGTCCCGTCTGCCGCGCCGCCCTTACCGTCTCCCCGGCCACGTCCGCCACCCGCTTCCGTTGCTTTCGCGAGATGCACGGGCCGTATGCCCGGAAGTCGCGATGCTGAGAGCGGAGCAAGAGCTTCCAGGCCCCGTCCAACTCCTTCTCCTCGCTCTGCCGGCCCATCGCGTAGGCCAACGCATCCAACCGTTCCGCGAGGAGAAGCGCGTTCTCCGTGTCCACCAGCTCCCTTTGCCGGCGCTCACCGCCCAAGCCCCAGGGAATGGCCGCGCCCATGCCGTCGAGCCCGTAGCTGAGAAGAGGCTCCACGCTTCGCGCCACGTCGTAGTACTCCCGCGGCGTCACGAACCGTACGTCCTGCCTCGCCGCGACGGCCGCCAAGTCCGGGGGCGGCGCCTCGCCGGGCCGGAGGCCCGTGAAGCGAGCAACCAGCGGCTGCCCGATCCCCCGCCGTCCCGCCTCCTCTCGGACGAGCTCCAGACGCTCGTTCCTCCAATTGCTCAGCGGCTGCTCGCGAACGCCGTTGCCCCGCTCCGGTGCGCCCATCACCTCCTGGCCGAGGAATCGGTAAGGCGCCGCCGTTCTTATCTCCGAGCCGTCCGGCCCCTGCCAGCGCACCAGCGAGGATCCCTCCGACGGGTCGCTCCCTGCAGGCGCAACGTCGCTCAAGAGGACGAGGCGCTTGAAGCCGAATCCGGCCAGCACCTGCGGCAGTTGAGGAAAGAGGTCGCTGTCACCGGCCAGGTACGACTCCACGGCGATACCGAGCAATTCGCGAATCGCCCGCAGCCCGTAGTGGAGATGGCGGACGTGCGACTCCCCGCTGATGGCAAGCGCCAGGGGATGCGAGTACCCGCCGTTCGCGATTTCCAGCCGGCCGCTCGCCAGCGCCTCGCGCAGCAAGTCGATCGCTGCCGGCGCCTTCTCCGCCATCTCCTCATACGTCAGGCCGTCCAGCGCCAGCACCGCCCGTAGCGCCGAGTTCTGCCGTACGCGTTGCAGCAGCGTCTCGCCGAGCGCCGGCCAGACGACTGAGTGCCAGCCGCCCCGCAGCAGCCAGTCCCAGACCGCCGCGCTGCCCTCGTACGCGTCGACAACGAACAGCGGCCTCTCCAGGCCCTCCTCAAGGAGCGTCCCCGCCGCCGTCTGCGCCAGCAAACGGTCCTGCTTCAAGCTCTCCCCCTGTCCCGGCGCTGTTGCCCGGCCATTGTGGAACTCCGATGCTCGCAGAATAGGAACAACCCGAGAAGCTTGTCAACTACCGGGCCGGCCGTCGGGCCCGCACGGTTCAGGCCCGGTTTTCCCAGACCCCGTGCCATAGTATCATCCACCCGAGCGGCGGCCCGTCCAAACAGCGGGGACGCCCGGCTGCAGCCGCAGCTCAGTCTCCCGGACCTTTCGCTTGGTGAACGTGATCGGCGCCTTTCGCGACATGAAGCACGGCCTTTCAATCGACCTCGAGGAATGGTATCACGGAGAGGTTATCGCCCGCCGTACTCCGCCGGAAGCCCATTTCCCGCAGATCGAGCAGGCCCTGCAGGCCGTCCTCGACCTACTCGACAAACACGACACGCGGGCCACCTTTTTCGTCGTTGGCGAGCTCATCCCCGAGCACCCGGCGCTTATCGCCCGCATTGCCGGCGCCGGCCACGAGATCGCCTGTCACACCATGAGCCACACAAACCTCTGGGACCTGACCCCCGAGGCCTTCTCCGGGGAGCTCACGTCGTTTCGAGATGCGCTTGCCCAGGTCCTGCCGGGGTACCAGCCCGTCGGGTTCCGGGCGCCGATGTTCTCCCTCGATCGCAGTACCGCCTGGGCCCTCGGCCTCCTCAAGGAAGCGGGTTATCGTTACGACAGCAGCGTCTTTCCCGCCTACACTGGCTACTACGGCCTCGCCTACGCCCCCGTCGGCGTCTATCGCGCCTCTCTTGCCGACCCGGGCCGCATCGATGAAAGGGACGGTCTCCTTGAGCTGCCTCTGACCGTCCTCGCCCTGTGGAAGCTCCGTCTGCCGATTGCCGGCGGTACCTACCTCCGCCTCATCCCCTATCCTGTCCTGCGAGCGCTGCTTGGCCTGGTGGCGCGGCGGCGTCCGCTCGTGCTCTACGCCCATCCCTTCGAGTTCTATCCGCCCACTCCCCGTCGTCCCCTGCCCCTGCTCGAGCGCATCGCCATCTACTACAACATTCCTCACAACATCGGAAAGCTGGAGCGCCTCATCAAGCGCTTTCGCTTCGCCCCCCTGCGTGAGATCGTCGAAGCCTACGAGAGATCCTAAATCGCGTCGTAGTCGCCCATCGTTACGGACCAGTTTCGCAGGTCGTTGGCGAGGCGGCTGGGGCTGCCCTCGTCGTCGTGACAGCGCACGATGAGCGGGAAAGGCTGTGGTAGCAGGCGCTTGGGGCACACCCAGAAGCCCTTGTCACGCAGCAGCGAGAACTCCCGCGTGTGGGCGAGGGCGAGGCTGCCCAGCATGTCCAGGTCGTGCTCGCGAAAGTGGCAAAACGCCTCGTCGATGAGGCGCC
>JBEKDP010000235.1:0-3122 GCA_050014295.1 Dehalococcoidia bacterium
GCGCTGAGCGGGATAACAGTGCTCTGCGCCGGCACCGCCGACCTGCCGGTCGCTGAGGAGGCTACGGTAACGGCCGAGCTCATGGGCCACCGGATAGAGCGGATATACGACGTCGGTGTGGCCGGCCTCCACCGGCTGCTCGACCACTTGCCACAGCTCACAGACGCACACGTGCTGGTGGTCGTGGCAGGCATGGAGGGCGCGCTGCCGAGCGTGGTCTCGGGACTGGTGGCGATGCCGGTGATCGCCGTCCCTACGTCCATCGGCTATGGCGCCAGCTTCCAGGGGATCGCTCCCCTGCTGACTATGCTCAATAGCTGCGCGCCGGGCGTCGCGGTTGTGAACATCGATAACGGCTTCGGCGCCGGCTACCTGGCCGCCGTCATCAACCAGCTTGCCCATTCCCAGGCCGGCGAATGAGCCGCCTTCGGTCGGCAGAGGAAGAGATAGCCCCGTGGCCCGAATAGCGTACCTGGACTGCTTCTCCGGCGTCAGCGGCGACATGCTCCTGGGAGCGATGCTGGACTCCGGCCTTTCCGAAGAGCTGCTGCGCGCAGAGCTGGCGAAACTCGGCGTCGACGGCTATCGCCTTCGGGTAGCTAAAACCGATCGGGGAGGACTGGCGGCTACCCAGGCGGTTGTGGAGCTCGATGATCCGGAGGGCGGCCCTCATCGCCGGCTCGGCGACATGCTCGCCCTCATCGCCGAGAGCAGCCTGCCCCTCGCCGACAAGGAGAGGATCGGGCGCGTTTTCCGCCGACTGGCTGAGGCCGAGGCGCGCGCTCACGGGACCGACGCGGAGTCGGCTGTGCTGCACGAGCTGGGTTCCCTCGACACGGTGATCGACGTGGCGGGCGCCGTGGCGGGGCTGCGCCTGCTAGCAGTCGAAGAGCTGTACGCTTCGGCGCTACCACTCGGCAGCGGGAGCGTGGAGAGCGCTCACGGCTTGCTGCCGGTGCCCGCTCCCGCGGCGCTGCTGCTTATGGCCGAGGCAAAGGCGCCGGCCACGGAGTCGGACCAGCCCGGCGAGTTCGTGACGCCCACGGGGGCCGCCATCGTCACGACGCTGGCGCGGTTCGAAAGGCCGGCAATGACCGTCGAGGCGGTAGGACACGGCGCTGGCAGTCGGAATCCGCCGGATAGGCCCAATCTGCTGCGCCTCTGGCTGGGAGAGAGGCTGCCGGCCGAGCGAGACCGCATGCTCCTCATCGAGACCAACATCGACGACATGACCGCGGAGCTCTTGGGCTACGTGCAGGAGCGTCTGTTCGCCGCCGGCGCCGCCGACGTCTGGTTCACGCCGATCCAGATGAAGAAGAACCGACCGGCGACGAAGCTATCTCTTCTCTGCTCAACCCAGAGCGAGGATCTGCTGGTGAAAGTACTGCTGGCAGAGACCTCCACCTTGGGCGTGCGCGTGACGGAAGTGCGGCGACACGAGACGCGCCGCCGGGCGCTGCAGGTCGAGACAAGCCTGGGAACCGCGTCCGTGAAGGTGAAGAATCTCGAGGACGGGGAACAGCAAGTTTCTCCCGAGTACGAGGACTGCCGGCGCATTGCGCAGGAGCGAAATCTCCCGCTGGCCGAGGTCTATCGCATCGTCGAGTCGGAAGCGCGCGCTCACCTCGAAGGACGCACCCGAGAAGACAGCCAATAACCCGTTCTTTCAGACAACGCGACAGGGATGCCCTTGCGAACATCCCCGTCGTCTGTCAGCCTGAGTCTGGACTCCTTGCGGCCTCCTAGGAGGAGCCGTACCAAATGCTTAGCGTGGTCGTGCCGCTGTCCTCACCGACGATCAGCCAGGCAGCGACCTTCGGATTGTCCTTCGTCCACACGGCCATCGCGCCGGTACTGCCACTACTGCCGCCGCTGTACGACCACTCCTCCTTCCAGCCGCTCATCTTGTCCTTGTACCAGTTGTAGACATCCTGCGCACTATCGCTCGTCTCATATATCCCGTACTGGACCGTCCCGTAGTCGGACGCGTTAACCGACGATCCAATCATCGGTATCATCGCGTTGGAGCCGGAGTACGAGCCGCTACTGTCTTTCGTGGCGCCGGGGTAGACTGGAATGTCTCCGATGGAGCCGCCCGAGTTCCCGCTGTTTCCACTATTTGCCGTGGCCTTGGCTCCGGTCGTCGGCGTGGCTTGATTCCCGCCTTGATTCCCTCCCTGGTTCCCTGTAGCGGTCGGCGCTGAATTGTTGCTGTTGTTGTTGCTGCCTCCGCCGCAGGCAACAAACGCCGCACCAGCCACAAGCGCCAACGCTATCAACGCATATGTCCACGACCTCTTCAAGAGTCACCTCCTTGCCTTTGCTAGCTGTCCTTAACCTGCCTAGCATTATCCACGCGCAGTCCTGGAGCTGTCAATCGGGGTTGCCGTAGGAGATTGGGTGGCCCTCGCCGGTGCCCGCTAGTCGAAGCCGCGCCCCTGCTCCTTGAGACTGATGAAACGGCCATGACCGATGATCAGATGATCGAGCACCTCAACGTCCAGGAGGCGGCCCGCTTCCACGCTCTTGCGCGTCATGGCCACGTCGTCGGAGGAAGGCGTCGGGTCGCCCGAGGGATGGTTATGCACTATCACGATCGCCGCGCAATTCTGTCGCACAGCGTCGCGAAATAGCTCGCCTACCCGCACGAGAGAGCTGTTGACGCTGCCCCGGTACACTTCGGGAATGCCGATAACCTGATTGCGGGTGTTGAGGAGCACGACGCGCAGGTGCTCCTGCTCCAGGAGGCTCATCTCGGTGAGGACAAGGTTCGCGACGTCGGCTGGAGAGCGCACGACCGCCCGTTCCTCAGGCTGGGTCGAACAGAGACGCTTCCCCAACTCCAGCGCCGCCTTCACTTGAGCGGCCTTCGCCTCGCCCAGACCTTTCTCGTTGCAGAGCTCCGCAAAGCTGACCTGCGCCAACCCGACGAGGCCGCGATACGTCGACAGCAGGCGCGAGGCCTGGGCAAGCACGCTCTCCTGCCTCGCCCCCGTTCGCAGAATGATCGCCAGCAACTCGCCGTTGGACAGCGCTGCCGGGCCATAGTCGCGCAGGCGCTCTCGCGGCCTTTCGGCGGCGGGCAAGTCCCGGATAAGCGTGTGGTATTCCATGAAGCCTTC
>JBEKDP010000236.1:0-3099 GCA_050014295.1 Dehalococcoidia bacterium
CCCCAGCACCGTCACCGAGCACACCGATCCCGGCCCGCCCAGATTGTGCGCCAGGCCCAGACGCGCGTCCTTCACTTGCGCTCCGTCCGCCCGACCCTGCAACTGCTTCGTTATCTCGTAGAGCATCCGGCAGCCCGTCGCCCCAATCGGGTGCCCGAAGCACTTGAGTCCTCCGCTCGCGTTCACCGGCAGGTCGCCGTCTACATCCGCGTGCCCGTCGGCCACGAACGCAGCGCCGTCCCCCTGCGCGCAGAACCCGAGGTCCTGGTAGTTCAGGATCTCCGTGATACTGAAGCAGTCGTGCACCTCGGCGAGATCAATCTCCGTCGCCGGGTTCGTGATGCCGGCCTCCGCGTAGGCGGCGGCAGCAGCGGCCCTGGTAGCGGGGAAACCGAGGAAATCGGTCGAGTTGTGGAACATTGGCCTTCCCGTCGCCGTCGCCAGCGCGTTCGCCTTCACCAACACAAAGTCGTCCTTGTGCTTGCTCCGCGCCGCGATCTCCGGTCTCGTGATCACCAGCGCTGCCGCGCCGTCGGACATCGCGCAGCAGTCGAAACGCCCCAATGGCCAGGCGATCATCGGCGCCGCCAGCGCGGCCTCCATCGTTATCGCTTGCCGGAAGTGCGCCTTCGGATGGAGGGCGCCGTTCTTGTGGTTCTTGACCGCCACCCGCGCCAGGTCTTCTTTCGTCCACCCGTACTCATTGAAACAGCGGGTCGCGGACAGGGCGAACAGGGCCGGCGCGCTGGCGACGCCGAACACCGGGTGGCTGAACCCCTGTGTCGGCAGTCCCGAGCTGCCCGTGTCCATCAGCTTCTCCACGCCGGCGGCCATCACAACGTCGTACGCCCCCGACGCCACCGCGTAGCAGGCGTTTCGGAAGGCGTCCATGCCGGAGGCGCAGTAGTTCTCCACCCTCGTCACCGGCTTGCCGAAGAACTTCATCGGGTCCGAGAACGTGTTGCCGCTGAGTCCGGTGAAGTTGTAGAGGAGGCCGACCCATGCCGCCTGGATGTCGTCCGTGGTCATGCCCGCGTCGTCCAGCGCCTCATACGCCGCATCCACCACCAGGTCCTCGACGTCCTTCTCCCAGAGTTCACCGAACTTGGTGCAGCCGACGCCCGCAATGGCCACCTTGTCTTTGATGCTTCCCATCGCACTTCCCTCCTTATTCGAAAGCAGGCGATGTCACTTAGCTCGAAGCCTGCGGCAGGGGGCGAGCCTTCCAGTAATAGTTGTGGAAGTTCGCCGCCTCGTGCAGACGCCGGAACAGGACCTCGACCGGCAGGCCCACCTTTACCTCCTGCGGGTCGCCGTCCGTCATCTCCAGGAACACGCGTCCTCCCCCTTCCAGATCGATCACCAGCCGCGGGATCGGCACGTTCAAGTACTGGCCGCCCGCGAGGTGGTCGAGCGTGTACGTGTAGACGGCGCCCCTGCGGGCCAGCTTCACATCCTCGATGTCATCCTTCGTTCCGCACTCGCCGCAGACACGCGGCGGTGGATACTGGACGACGCCGCACTTGAGACAGCGGGCGCCGTGGAAGTTCAGCTCTGCCAGAGCGTCGCGCCAGTAGGTCACCGGCGATCCGTCGGCAACTGGCTCTTCCCGCTCCAGGAGATGGCGGAAGTGAGCGTAGCTTGTATAGCCGGGCAACTGGCGCTTCTCCAGCAGGTGGCCGGAGAGGCCCTTGCGGTCCGGCGTCGGCGGCATGTCCGCCGTCAACTCCAGAAGGAAAGCGTCGGCGCCGTCGCCGTGGTTCACCACCAGTAAGCGGTCGCCGGCTTTCGCCTGCTCCAGCGCTCCCGCCAGCATCATGAGTACCAGCGCCGCCCCGGGGCTGCCGACGGATAGGAACAGCGTGTCTTGGAGCTGTCCCGGCTGGAAGCCCAGCGTGCGACCGACGGCGGCGTGGCTTCGAGGGTCGTTGGCGGTGACCACAGCCTTAGCGATGTCGGTGGCCGCGACGCCCTGCTTCTCCATCAGCGTCTTCGCCGCCCCGATCGCTGTCTTCGCGTAGCCGTACTGCGTCTCCACCTTCGCCTCAAATGAGCGCACGTAGCGGTCCTCGCTGCGCCGCCAGGGTCCCACCTGATCGCCGGCCAGCGAGAGCGCTCCCTTGATGTCGATTGGGCCCTCGAGCGAGACGAGCACCGCGCCGGCGCCGTCTCCCAACAACTGCTCCCACATCGATTCCGGTTCGCCCAGTCGGCAGTCGCCGGCCGTCACCAGGATGCTGCGCGCCGAGCCGCTATCGACGGCGTCGGCGGCTGCGCGTATCGCTGTTGACGCCGCTCGCAACGACCCCGTGAAGTCGGCGGTGTTGATGTCCCGCCGCATGTCCAGCGCGGCAGCGATAACGCTCGCCGACTGCTTCTCGTTGTAGGGGGCGGTCGTCGTCGCGAAGAACAGGCCGTCTATCGTCGATGGGTCGATCCCGACGAGACAATCGAGGCCGGCCGCCACCGCCATCGTTAGGCTATCCTCGTCGGCGTTCGCCACCGCGCGCTCGCCGGGTGCGGCGGGAACGCCCCAGGCGTCGCCGATCTGCTGTCTCGACAGCCGGTACAGGGGAACATAGGCGCCAAAGGATGCGATTCGTGCCACTCGGTCCTCCTTATCTCGGCCGCTTAGCGACCGCCTGCTCGCCGTCAGTACCTCAGCTGGCAACAGACGTGCAGGGTGGGGTCATAGTAGGCAGCGAAGACCTCGTCCCAGTAAGGGTCAAAGCGGAAGCCCTGCTCCTTCTCCGTCGCGGGCTCCTGCGACTCTGGCTGCTTGGGCAGGGGCGTGCGGCCGCGTGGGTGGGGTGTGCGCCGCCGTCTTTGAATCGAGGTTGAAGCGCGGTCTCTATCAGCCATCTGGGTTCCTGTTCCCTGACCGTCGCCGACCGACAGATCAATAGTATTCCTCCCGCTTTGTAGAACACAACGGCACAGAAACCCGACGATTCCTTGCGACGGCTTCTGGCGGGAGACACGCCTTGAACCACTCGACTCACGAGTCGAGAGACAGAGGAGGTCGCTTCCGGTGGCGCGCCCTACGCGATCTCGTCGCCGGCCGTCACCAGGATGCTGCGCGCCGAGCCGCTATCGACG
>JBEKDP010000237.1:0-3098 GCA_050014295.1 Dehalococcoidia bacterium
CCTCAAAGGCGCGATCGGCAAGGGCGGCCGCAACCGCGCGGTCAGAGAGGCTCTGAAGAAGCACAAGGCCGTCTACTTCCTCGCCGTGGGGGGAACCGGCGCCCTCCTCTCGAAGCGCGTCAAGAGCGCTGAGGTGGTCGCTTACGAGGACCTGGGCACGGAGGCGATCCGGCGTCTGGAGGTGGAGGACTTCCCTGTTGTCGTAGCGAACGATATGTACGGCAACGACCTTCTGGAGGCGGGCAAGGCAAAATACCAGAAGCGAGAGCGTCTCGGCAGCTACGTGCCCGTCGGCGAGAAGGCCGAGGGGTCGAACGGCGGCGGCAGCTAGCGCCGGCCGACCTCCGCAGACACAAAGGAGCCCTGCTTTCGGCAGGGCTTCAACTTTTCGAGCGGGCTCCGCTCCGAATCGCCTAGTCGATAAAGGACGCGAGGGCGACGATGCCGAACACGAACGCCACGAGGCCGACCACCGACAGCACCCCCGTCAGCGCCTTCTCCCCGACGCCGCGCACACCGTAGTCCATCGCCACGTTGCGGACGCCGTTGAGCCCGTGATAGAGGGCGAAGGAAAGCAAGAGGAGGTCGATTACCCAGTAGGTCGGCGTCTCGATCCGCGCGGCCACGTCTGAGAAGACAACGAGGCCGGGAAGGGCGCCGCTCTCGACCTCGGCGATGTTGAACAGGTGATTGACGACGATGTGGATCGGGAGAAGGACGATTAGTCCGACGGCGCTGACGCGCTGCAGCAGCCACGGCCAGAAGCTCAGCCCAACGTCGGGGCGCTCCCTGGCGTCGATCTCTTCCTGCAACTTCGCTTGTGCCACCTAATCCCCCCTGGTGCCTAGAAAAGGTTCCTCGCCGCGATGATCATGGCGATGAAGACCGCTACGGCGGCCACGAACGAGACCCAGAACATGACCTTCTGAAAACGGAGACCGATCGTGAAATCGAACAGGATGAGGCGAAGGCCGTTGAGGGCGTGGAACGCGACGACGCCCACGAGGCCGGCGTCAAGGACGAGGAACGGCGGCTTCTCGAAGGTGGCGAGGAGATCGTTAAACGCGTCCTCGCCGCGGACCGCCGTCCCGATGACGATGATGTGCACGAGCAGATAGAGGGTCAGAAACAAGCCGGATAGCCTCTGCAGAATCCAGGCGGCGGTGCCGGTGCGCATGGCCCGCGCCTGGAACTGGGCATCCATCGGCTTGAACATACTGACCTTCCTCCCGTCCTTCTTACCGGCGCAGACCCAAGCGCCTCAGCAAAGCGATCCGCTTGAGGCCCTGAATCGCTTCCGTTGGGTTGACGTTCTTCGGGCACTGCTCCGCGCAGCTAAAGATGGTGTGGCAGCGCCACAACCCCTGCTCCTGCGCGACCCTCGCCAACCGCCGCGCCGTGCCGTCGTCACGCGGGTCGTCGCAAAAGCGGAAAGCCTTCGTCAGGGCGGCCGGCCCCAAATAGCGGTCGTCGAGGGCAACGACGGGACAGGCGGAATAGCAGACGGCGCACTGGATGCAGGCCGCGTACTGCGAGAGCTTCATCGAGCGAGCGGCGTCCACCAGGTACTCGCGGAGGGGCATGCGCTTGGCGGGGTCGATTTCGAGCCAGGGGATCACGGCCCGCATCTTATCGTAGAAGGGGTCCATGTCGGCGACGAGGTCCTTGATCACTGGCAGGTTCGCCAGCGGCTCGACGGTGACCTCCTGGCCATGCGCGGAGACGCTCACGACCTTCGTCTTGCAGGCGAGGCGCGAGACGCCGTTGACCCGCATGGCGCAGGAGCCACAGATGGCGCTGCGGCAGGCGCAGCGGAAGGCGAGCGTCCCATCGACCTGCTCACGTATCTTGAGAAGGGTGTCGAGGATGGTGGCCGAGCCGGCGACCTCGATGGCGTACGACTGGTAGGCCGGCGTTCCGTCCGTCGAGGGGTCGTAGCGGCGTACTCTGAGCTTCGCTTCCACTAGTAGACCCTCTTCTCCGGCTCCCAGCGCGTCTTCGTGACCGGCGCGTAGGTCAACTGAGGCCCGTCCGGCCGCTGGTAGGCGATGGTGTGCTTCATCCAGCGCTGGTCGTCTCTCTCCGGGAAGTCGCGCCGGCTGTGGGCGCCGCGGCTCTCTTCGCGCTGGAGCGCGCCGAGGGCGATGACCTCGGCCAGGTCGATCATGAACCCGAGCTCGATGACGGAGAGGAGCTCCAGGTTGAATACCTTACCCTTGTCCTGCACCGGCACGTTCCGCCAGCGTCCCTTTAGATCGCGGACCTTGTCCAGGGCGACAGCGATCCCATCTGCGCTACGGAATATGCCGACACCTTTGTTCATAGCGACGCCCATCTCAGCGCGCAGGTCAGCCATGCGCTCGCCGCCGGGCGGACGGGACATGATGTCGGCGATGGCCTTCGTGTCACGCTCGGCGGCCGCGGGAGTGGGCTGCGGCGACGGCTGGCTTTTCGCAAATTGCGCCGCTGCCTTGCCGGCGCGACGGCCGAAGACAATCGTTTCCAGGAGAGAGTTGCCGCCGAGCCGGTTGGCGCCGTGGACGCTGACGCAGGCGCACTCCCCAGCGGCATAGAGGCCGGCAATGGGGCTGGCGCCGTCGGCGTCGGTCTTGACGCCGCCCATAGCGTAGTGCATTCCGGGCCGCACGGGCACGGGAGCGTACACGAAGTCGGTGTTGGTCAGATCGAGGGCAAGCTCGCGGATTTGAGGGAGACGCTCGCTGATCAGCTTCTCGCCGAGGTGGCGGAGGTCGAGGAGAACGCAGCCGTCGACGCCGCGACCCTCGTCGATCTCGGTCTGCTCGGCGCGGGAGACGACGTCGCGAGCAGCGAGCTCCATCTTGTTCGGGGCGTAGCGGGCCATGAAACGCTCGCCCTCAGAGTTCAGCAGGTAGCCGCCTTCGCCGCGGGCGCCCTCGGTAATGAGGACGCCGCTCTCCTTGAGGGTGGTCGGATGGAACTGGACGAACTCCATATCCATTAGCGGCGCGTCGGCGCGGTAGGCGAGGGCGTGGCCGTCGCCGGTGGAGATAAGCGAGTTAGAGGTCGGCGTGTAGATGCGGCCGAAACCGCCGGCAGCCAGGATGACCGCCTTGGCG
>JBEKDP010000238.1:0-3067 GCA_050014295.1 Dehalococcoidia bacterium
TGTGGCGCGTCGAGCGAAGAAGGGTGTGAGGTCGACCCCGAGCGGCCGTGCGCCTGGCAGCTTATCTACCGGCGTCTGGAGGCGATCGGTCAGCTCGACAACCTGGCAGCCTTCGTGCCGCCGCGGGACTGGCGGACGAGCTGGCATGCCGGCGCGCGCCGGGTCGTGCGCGAGGAGCACCGCATCTAGCCTGCGCTTCTCAGGAGCAGCGCCCAAAGTTCCGCAATTCTCCGTACCCCGCGACCTCCGGCCCCCGCCTCCCACGCCGGCGTCATTTGGCAGGCCGGGCGCTTGCCCGATCCCCGACGGCGGCATAGACTAGGCGAGCGCCGGTTGCTCGTCTTCACATCTTCTTGACGTCCCGACCCCACGTGTTTATGCCAGGTGCACAGACGAGCGTTACTCTGACCAAGGAAAGGTGAGGTGAGGATATGAAAATGCGCGAATTCGGCGAGACTGACCTGCAGGTCTCAGTGCTGTGCTTGGGCACGATGCAGTTTGGCTGGACTGCGGATGAGCCGTCCTCGGTCGCGGTAATGGATGCCTTCGTTGAGGCCGGCGGCAACTTCATCGACACCGCCGACGTCTACAGCCGTTGGACGCCGGGCAACCCCGGTGGCGTGGCGGAAGGGATCATCGGTCGCTGGCTGAAGAAACGCGGTAATCGCGCGCGACTGGTAATCGCCACGAAGGTGCGCGCTCCCATGTGGGACGGCCCCGATGGCGAAGGCCTAAGTCGGGCGCACATCCTGCGCTCTATAGATGACAGCCTGCGACGCCTCCAGATCGACACCATCGACCTCTACCAATGCCACTGGCCGGACGGGAACACGCCGATCGAGGAGACGCTGACGGTGTTCGACGAGTTGATTCGCTCGGGTAAAGTGCGCTATATCGGTCTCTCCAACTACACGGCGCCGATGGTCGAGGAGGCCTTGAGCGTGGCGGCGCAGAAGCGGTTGCCCCGGGTCGTCTCACTGCAGCCGCGGTACAACCTGATCCACCGGCGCGAGTTCGAAGAGGCGCTGGCCGGGCTCTGCGGACGCCAGAAGATTGCCGTCATACCCTACAGCCCGCTGGCTGCCGGCTTCCTGACGGGCAAGTATCGTCGCGGGCAGCCGCCACCGGAGAGTCAGCGTGCCTCCCAGGCGACGCGCTACGAAGCGGAGGCAGGGGAGCAGGTCTGGCAGGTCATCGCCGAAGTGGAATCGGTGGCCAAGGCGCACCAGACCACACCGGCAGCGGTGGCGCTCGCCTGGCTGCTGGCGAGGCCTGCCGTCACGGCGCCGATACTCGGTGCGAACAGCCCGGCCCAGCTTGCGGACCTATTGCCGGCGGCAGAGCTGTGCCTGACAGCGGAGGAACTCGAGGCGCTCGACAATGTGAGCGGCGACACCCAGGCCTCACACAAGCACGGCGAACGGCCGAACTGGTAGGGACGGTCGGCGCTAATAGCCGCGCTCGGGGTCGACGAGGTTGAGCAGAGGGCGCCCGTCCAGATAGCGGCGGATGTTCTCGCAGAAGATAGGCACCGCGCGACGCCAGTAATGCGCGGTGCTGCCCGATACATGCGGACTGAGGATCACGTTCTCCATCCCCCAGAGTTCGCTGTCTTCCGGCAGCGGCTCGCGCTCGAAGACATCGAGCCCCGCGCCGGCGATCCAACCCTCCTTGAGCGCCTGGACTAGCGACGCCTCATCGACGACGGCGCCACGGGAGATGTTGATCAGCACCGCGGTCGGTTTCATCGACCGCAGCTCGTTGCTCCCGATGAGCTGCCGCGTCTCCTGCGTGAGGGGCACGGCCAGGACAACGTAGTCGCTCTCCGACAGCAGGTAGGGAAGCGCGGAGGGCGGCAAAAGCTCGTCGGCGATGCCGGCGTCTTGGCGTCGCGCCGTCACGGAGCGCTTGATAGCGAGGACGCGGCAGCCGAAAGCCTTCGCCAGTCGTGCCGCCTCCGCGCCGATATGCCCCATGCCCACGATGCCGACGGTGCTGTCCTTCAGCTCGCCGGGCACATAACGGATCCAGCGTCTCTCCTCCTTGGCCCGCAGAAAACGATGCGCCCCTTTGGCAAACATGAGCATCATCAGGAGAATGAACTCGCCGATGGGCGTTGCATGTACGCCGCAGGAGTTCGTGACGCTGACGCCTCGCTCTACGAAGCCGGTCTCGGCGATGCGGTCGACGCCGGCGCTCGCCGCCTGGAACCAGCGCAAGCGCGGCGCTTTGGCGAGAAGCTCGGCCGCCTGCTCGACTGAAGGCGGGAACCCGTAGATAATCTCGACCTTGGCCAGATGGTCATCGAGGCGACTCTGGACGGCGGGGACATCGGCCCCGGGCGCCAGAGGGCGGCCCCAGAAGAGCAGGCACGCCTCCTGGTCGAGAACGGTGACCTGCACGCGCGGATCGACGTCCCGAATCTGCTGGAGGAGGACGTCATCGAGCGCAATCGTTGTCAGCACGTTCACGGCGCCTGCGTTGTCAGAAGTCATATTCGCGTCCAAGCTCCTCCCAAGCCACCCGGCGGCGCTCGCCTAGCGGGTGAGGACGATCTTCCCAATAACCTGGTCGCCCTCCATCGTTTGTTGCGCCAGACCCGCCTCCTTCAGCGGCAAGGCGACGAGCACGACCGGCTTGATGTCGCCGCTCTCCACCCAGCGCCAGGCCTCCATGAACTCGGCCTTGTTCGCCATGTGAGAGCCGAAGAAGTTGAGTTGCTTGTTCCAGAGGAGACGGATGTCGGTCTTGGCGTCAAAGCCGCTGGTGGCGCCGCAAGTCACGAGCGTGCCGCCCCATTTCAAGCTGCGCACGCTGGTTTCCCAGGTCGCATCGCCGACGTGCTCGAAGACGATGTCGGCGCCGCGGCGGTCGGTGATCTTCCTGATTTCGTCGCTGACGTCCTGTTTGCTGCGGTTGATGGTGAATGCAGCGCCGAGCTTGCTGGCCATCTCCAGCTTGTCGTCGCTATTAGCGACCGCTATCGCCTTCGCGTTGTGCAGCTTGCAGATCTGGGTGGCCATAGTGCCCAGGCCACCGCCGGCGCCCCAGATGAGCACGAAGTCGC
>JBEKDP010000239.1:0-3042 GCA_050014295.1 Dehalococcoidia bacterium
GGAAGCCCTCGCGCCAGCCGCGTCACCCTGATGCCCAGCGGCGCGATCAGCCGCGTGAGGTACATGGCCGTCGCCTCGCCCTCCAGGTTGGGGTTCGTGGCCTCTATCACCTCCTGCACCTCGCCCGCCTTCAGGCGCGCCAGCAGCTCCCGCATCTTCAGCTCGTCGGGACCGATGCCGTCCATCGGCGAGATGACGCCGTGCAGCACGTGATAGAGGCCCTTGTAGCTGCCGGTCCGCTCCAGGGCCAGGATATCCAGCGGCTCCTCGACGACGCAGATCTTCGTGCGGTCGCGCTGTCCGTCCTGACAGATCGCGCAGGGGTCGGCGTCGGTGATGTTCTGGCAGACGGAGCAGAGGACGATCTTCTCCTTCATCTCGAGGATCGCCTCCGCAAGCGCCTGCGCCTCCTCTTGGGGAGCGCGGAGGAGGTAGTAAGTCAGCCTCTGAGCGCTCTTCGGCCCTATGCCCGGCAGCTTATTGAACGCTTCGATTAGCCGGCTGACCGGCATCGCCGCGGAAGGAGCTGTCTGCGACATCGTCACCTCATCGTTGGCAAAGGAGTGCGCACGGGCCTACCGCATTCCCGGCAGGTTCAGACCCGCGGTCAGGCCGGCCATGTGCTCCGTCTGCAATGCCTGCGCCCTCTGGAGCACCTCGTTCAGCGCCGCCGTCACCAGGTCTTCGAGCATCTCGACGTCCGCGGCGTCGACCACTTCCGGCGATATCTTGAGCGACAGCACCTGAAGGTTGCCGGAGAGCGTTATCTTGACGGCGCCGCCGCCGGCGCTGCCCTCGGCGCTGAGGCTGTTCAGCTCCTCCTGCGCCTTCGCCAGCCGCGACTGCATCTGCTGGATCTGCCGCATCATGTCCCGGTTCATCTTCATCGCCGTCTCCTCAGTCCTTTTCGCCGACCACGCGCGCTCCCAGCTCGCGGGCGGCCTGCACCAGATGGCCGCCGCCGCTTCCGCTTGCCCGGCTGGTGGCAGCCTGCGGCTCGAACACGCAGCGGACGTCGTACTCCGGCCCGATGACGCGTTGGACCGCTTCCCGAAGCGCCTGAAGATAGGCGCCGCCCTCACCTGAGTTCATCTTCTCCACGAGCGCATTGTGCCGGAAGCCGAAGATCAGCGTGCTGTCCTCAAGGCCGGTAATGGCGCAGCCGCTATTCAGGAGGGCCCCCGCCTTGAAGTTGATCTTTCGCGCCAGTTGATACACATCGGGCCAGCGCGCCTGGAACTGCGCCAGCTCGCCCGACGGCGGGATCGGCTCCAGCGGCGCCGTCTCGACGCCTGCCTCCGTCGGCTCCACATCGACGACCGGCGATGGTTCCTCCTCCATCTTTGCCGCCGTAGCCTGAGGCGCCTCCGGGCTCGCCGGCTTCTGCCTTTGCCGCGCGGGGGCGCTCGGCGCCGCCGCCCTGGATACGGGCTGAGGCGTGGGAGCGAGAGGCTCTTGCCTTCGCGCGACAGGCTCCGGCGCTGCCCGGACCGCCGCCTCGACCCTTTTCGACAGCACGCACTCCGCCAGCGCCAACTCCAGTGGCAGCGACGATAGGGGGTCGCCGCGGAGATCGGCCAGCCCGAGGGCCCGCAAAGCGTGCACCAGGTCGTCGGCCGACACCCCTTCGAGCAGGCCCTTCATCTCCTTGACCTGCTCCAGCGTCAAGCCGAGCCCGCTCTCCGCCCCCGCGGAGACCAGCAACAGCCGCCGCAAGTGCGACACCACGTCCCGCTGGAACTGCCGCAGGTCGAGCCCGTCGTCGCGGACGGAGGCGATGAGCGCCAGGCCGCCGCCGAGGTCGCGTTGGAGCACTAGCCGCGCCAGCTCGCCGCTGCGGGAGTCGTCGCTCAGCCCCAGCCCGCTCTGGACCATCTCCACCGTGAGCTCCCGCCCGTGGTAATCGACCACCTGCTCCAGCAGGTTGATGGCGTCGCGAAGGCTGCCCGTCGCCGTCCGCGCTATCAGTTCCAGCCCCTCTTGCGGGCAGGAGATCCCCTCCTGCTTGCAGATGTGCTGCAGCCGGCCGATGGCCGACTGAAGCGGGATGCGGTGAAAATCGAACCGCTGGCAGCGCGAGGCGATCGTCGCCGGTATCTTGTGCGGCTCCGTCGTCGCCAGCACGAAGATGGCGTGCGGCGGCGGCTCCTCCAGCGTCTTCAGCAGAGCGTTGAAGGCGGGCTCAGTGAGCATGTGCGCTTCGTCGATGATGTACACCTTGAAGTCGGCGCCGGCGGGGGCGAACCCGACCTTGTCTCGCAAGCTGCGTATCTCGTCGATGCCCCGATTGCTGGCGGCATCCAGCTCGACCAGGTCGATCGCCCTACCTTCCAGGAACGAGAGACAGGGATCGCACTTGTTGCACGGCTCCCCGTCCTGCTGATCGCGGCAGTTCGCCGCCTTCGCCAGCAGGCGTCCGGTGCTCGTCTTGCCAGTGCCGCGGGGCCCGCTGAAGAGATAGGCGTGCGCCACCTTGTGAGCCGCCACGGCGTTGCGCAGAGTGCGCGCGATGGGTTCCTGGCCAGCCAGCTCGCCGAAAGTCTGGGGACGGTACTTGCGATAGAGGACTTCCACAGCCATCGTTTCTGCCCGAATTATATCATTCCCGGAGCGGCCAGCAGAGCCGCTTCCCGCGACCGCATGACTTGCTCCTCCTCTTCCTCCTGGTGATCGTATCCCAGCAGATGCAGCAGGCCGTGCACGACGAGCCATGCCATCTCCTCTCTAACGCCGTGCCCCGACGCCCGTGCCTGCCGACGGACCGTCGGCAGCGAAACGACGACTTCGCCCAGACGGAGCACGCCATCAGGCGGCAGAACAAAATCCTCCGCTCTCTCGCTGAGAGCGAATGAGAGCACGTCGGTGGGCGCGTCCTCGCCGCGGTAGCGAGCGTTCAGATCGCGTATCGTGCCGTCGTCGCTGACAACCAGGCTCACCTCCGCCTTAGCGACGCCCTCGGCGGCGAGGACGCGCCTCGCAACGCCGCGCAGCCACTCCTCGTCGACCTCCTTCCTAAACCGGGAGGCGACCGCTACCGCCACC
>JBEKDP010000240.1:0-3038 GCA_050014295.1 Dehalococcoidia bacterium
TGGTCAGGCGACGGCGCGCAGGGCGTCGGGGAGGGAGAGAGCGCCGTCGTAGAGGGCGCGGCCGAGGATGGCGCCTTCGACATGGGTCTTGGCGAGACGGCGCAGGTGGTCCAGCGAGGCGATGCCGCCAGAGGCGACGACGGGGACGCGCACGGCCCGGACGACGCGGGCGAGGGCGGCGAGGTTCGGGCCCTTCATCGTGCCGTCGCGGGCGATGTCGGTGTAGATGAAGCGGGGCACGCCTACTTCGACGAGGCGGGCCATGAGTTCGTCGTCCCGCTGCTCTGAGCGCTCCAGCCAGCCGCTGATGGCGGCCCGGCCGTCGCGAGCGTCGACGGCGACGATGATGGCGCCGGGGTAGCGGTAGCAGGCCTCGGCGACTAGCGTCTGGGCGCGGACGGCGACGGTGCCCAGGATCACCCGCTCGATGCCCATTGCGACGTAGCTGGCCACGGTAGCGAGGGTGCGGATGCCACCGCCGACCTGGCAGGGGATGGTGACGGCGCGGGCGATGGCCTCGACGACCTCGATGTTGACGGGCTCGCCGGCGCGGGCGCCATCGAGGTCGATCAGATGAAGACGGGACGCACCTTGCTCTTGCCAGCGAAGGGCGACTGCCGTCGGGTCGTCGGAGAAGACGGTCTCGCGGGAGTAGTCGCCCTGGTAGAGGCGGACGCAGTGGCCATCACGGATGTCGATTGCCGGTATGAGCTCCATGTGAGCCTCCCGTCACTGCGATTATCGGCGTTTGTCTTCGGCCCAGGAGAGGAAATTGCGGTAGAAGAGCAGGCCGAACTCGCCGCTCTTCTCAGGGTGGAACTGGGTCGCGATGACGTTGTCGCGGGCGACGGCGCTGGCGAAGGCGACGCCGTAGTCGGTCTCGCCGATGACGACCCCGACATCGTCGGGCGCGGGATAGTAGCTGTGGACGAAGTAGAAGTAGGCGTCGTCGGGGATGCCGGCGAAGACGGGGTGCGCCTGGCGCTGCCGGACCTGGTTCCAGCCCATGTGGGGCACTTTGAGGCCGCCAGGAAGGCGGAGGACGCGCCCGGGAATGATGTCGAGGCAGGGGTGCTCGCCGCCCTCCTCGCTGACGGTGAGGAGCACCTGGAGCCCCATGCAGATGCCCAGGTAGGGGCGACCAGCGGCGATGAAGGCGCGAATGGGCTCGACGAGGGCACGGTCGCGGAGGTTGCGCATGGTGTCGGCGGCGGCGCCGACGCCGGGGACGATGAGGGTATCAGCAGCGTTGACGACAACGGGGTCGCTGCTGATGGCGGCGTCATAGCCGCAAAAGGCGGCGGCGCGCTGAACGCTGCGCAGGTTTCCGGCACCGTAGTCGACGATGACAATTCGCATGATGGTCCTCAGGCTTTGATTCTAGCACAGCGGCGTCTAAGGGACTCGCCGGCTTGCCTGCTCATCGCATCGGAAGGGGTTTCCGCAGGGGAATTGGGGGGTGGTCTTCTTGTCGACGCGCTGGCGGGAAGGCAGGAAGCAGCAGGATGCGTCGGAGAGGCGTTGTCTATCGCGGCATAGCTAGCGGGAATGGTAGAGCATGAACACGGTAACGTACAGCAGCGAGAGGAGTGTCCACGCGACACAGACGCCCAAGACAATCAGCAATGCGCGCCGCAACTTGGCCCCTAGCCGCACTTCCCACGGCCCAATAGCACGAGGCGTATCTTCTCTCATGACAATTAGCAATCGCGATATTACGCCTCTCCGTCACTTGTGTCAATCCTTTCCTGCCCATTTGACGAGGAGAGACTCTCGGGTCGACGCGTGTCGCGACACGGTTCGGGCGAGAGCGGGAGGCTATGCTATACTGAAGCCGTCCGGCACGGCTTCCGCCATGCGGAAGGAGCATCATGGAGGAGGACCGCGATATCCAGGCCGCAAAGCTCCGGGTGGAGGAGCTTCGGGCGATCATCGCCCACCACGACTACCGCTACTACGTCCTCGACGATCCAGAGATAGCCGACGCGCAATACGACGAGCTGATGCGAGAGCTGCGCCAGCTCGAGGAGCGCTATCCGCAGCTCATCACGCCCGACTCGCCGACGCAGCGGGTGAGCGGACAGCCGGTCGCGGCGTTCGGCATCGTGGAGCACCGGCTGCCGCTGCTCAGCCTGGCGAACGCTTTCGCGGCGGAGGAGCTGCAGGCCTGGCATCGACGGGCGAGCACGCTGGCCGGGCGGAGCGACTTCTCGCTGGTCTGCGAGCCGAAGATGGACGGGCTGGCGGTGGCGCTGGTCTACGAGAACGGCGCCTTCGCGCAGGGGGCGACCCGCGGCGACGGCACACGAGGGGAGAACATCTCGGAGAACCTGCGGACGATCCGGAGCATCCCGCTGAAGATCGCAAAGGAGGCGCCGGCACGATTCGAGGTGCGCGGCGAGGTGTATATGACGAAGCGGGGGTTCGAGCGCCTCAACGACGAGATTGGACGGTTGAACGAGGAGCGCGTGGGGAAAGGGCAGAAACCGGTGCCGCTGTTCGCGAACCCGCGCAACGCGGCGGCCGGCTCGGTGCGCCAGCTCGACGCGCGGATCTCGGCGCGACGGCCACTGGACATCTTCATCTACGCGCTGGGCTGGGCCGACGGCACGACGCCGCCGACGCACTGGGAGACGATGCGGTGGCTAGGGTCGCTGGGGTTCCGGATCAATCCGAACAACGACCGCGTGCCCGGCATCGACGAGGCGGTGCGCGTGTGCGACGAGTGGGCGGGGAAGCGAGAGGGGCTGGACTACGAGATCGACGGGATCGTGGTGAAGATAGACGATTTCGGGCTGCAGGAGCGGCTGGGCGCCGTCGGGCGGGAGCCGCGCTGGGCGATCGCCTACAAGTTCCCGCCGATCCAGGCGACGACGAAGCTGCTCGACATCCGGGTCAACGTCGGGCGGACGGGGAGCCTGAACCCGTACGCGGTGCTGGAGCCGGTGCGCGTGGGCGGTGCGACGGTGAAGCTGGCGACGCTGCATAACGAGGACGACGTCCATCGCAAGGACATCCGGATAGGAGATACCGTGATC
>JBEKDP010000241.1:0-3038 GCA_050014295.1 Dehalococcoidia bacterium
GGCGGCCAGGATCGACGGCGCCAGCTTGACGACGCTACTCATCTTCAACCTCGCGTTCTGCTAGGCGGCGTCGCGCCTCGCGAAGGGCGGCGCGCACTTGTTTTGGCGCGGTGCCGCCGGGCACGTCGCGGGCGCTGAGGGCGCTCTCCACATCCAGCCGCAGCACGTCGTCGTCGAATAGGGGGGAGAAACGCCGGTACTCCTTCAGAGTGAGGGCGGAGAGTTCTTTGCCCTTGTCCTGGGCGTATCTTACGAGCTTCCCGACCGCCTGGTGCGCCTCACGGAACGGGAGTCCCTTGCGGACCAGGTAGTCGGCGAGGTCGGTGGCCAGCGTGTAGCTGGCCGTCGCCGCGGCCCGGGTGCGCTCCCCGTTCACCTTGAGCGTACACAGCAACTCCCCCAGAACCAGCAGCGTGAGGAGGAGAGTCTCGTAAGTCTCAAAGAGCGGCTGCTTGTCTTCTTGCAGGTCGCGGTTGTAGGACAGCGGGAGCCCCTTGAGGGTCGCGAGAAAGCCGGCCAGGTTGCCGTAGACGCGACCCGTCCGGCCGCGCGCCAGTTCCGCCACGTCCGGGTTCTTCTTCTGGGGCATGATGCTGGAGCCGGTGGCGAAGGCGTCGTCCAGGTCGATGAAGCCGAACTCCGCCGTCGACCAGAGCACGATCTCCTCCGACAGCCGCGACAGGTGCATCATGCAGATGGCGGCGCCGGCGAGGAACTCCGCCACGAAGTCGCGGTCGGAGACGGCGTCGATGCTGTTGCGGCTCAGCTCCGCGAAACCCAGCTCATCCGCCACCTGCCGCCGGTCGATGGGGTAGGGGACGCCGGCTAGGGCGCCGCTCCCCAGGGGGAGGACGTCGGTACGCTGATAGCAGCCGGCGAAGCGCTGGAAATCGCGCTCCAGCATCTCGAAGTAGGCGAGCAGGTGGTGCGCCAGCAGCACGGGCTGCGCTCGCTGCAGATGCGTGTAGCCGGGGATGACGACCGTCTGCTGCTGTTCGGCAACGTCGACCAGTGTGCGCTGGAAGCCGTCGACGGCCGCGAGCGTCTGGACGAGCGCCTCCTTCAGGAAGAGGCGCAGGTCGGTCGCCACCTGGTCGTTGCGGGAGCGGGCGGTGTGCAGGCGGCCGGCGGCCTCACCGATCTTCTCCGCCAGGCGCGCCTCGATGTTGGTGTGGATGTCCTCCAGGCTGTCATCGAAGATGAACTCGCCCCTATCGATCTCGCGCTCAATCTCGCGCAGCCCGCGGACGATCTTCGTGGCGTCGGCGCGGGGGATGATGCGCCGGCGGCCCAGCATGCGGGCGTGCGCGATGGATGCCCGGATGTCCTGGCTGTAGAGGGCGGCGTCGACGTCCAGCGAGCTGGTATACAGGTCGACCAGGGGATGCGTCTTCTTAGTGAAGCGGCCGCTCCAGGGCTTGCGGCCCTGCGGCGAGCGTGGTCGCTTGGGTCCTTCCTCTTTGTCAGCCACTCTTCACCGTTCCTTCGGCAGCCTGAAGCCTGGCCAGGTCCAGCCCCATTTTCGCCGATTGAGCCGCTTCTGCCAAGCGGCTGGTCATGCTCGTTTGAGGATTGGTAGAGCCGTCAGCTCCGGGAGGTGGTCGATTACGAAGTCCGGCGCCGCCCCTTCCTTCCCTTCCGCTGTCCCGCCGTCTTCCGGTGTGCCCATATCCTTGTCCACCGCCTCCTCTGCTGCTGACCGGCTGCTGCGCTTGAGGACGGCGCACATGCCCAGGGCCTTGGCGCCTTCCACGTCCGCGCGAAGGGAATCGCCGACCATCATGGCCTCTTCCGCGCGGACGCCGAGCGTGTCGAGCGCATACTCGAAGATGCGGCGGTGCGGCTTGAGATAGCCGACCTCGCAGGAGATGGAAAGCACCTCAAAGAAGTCGACCACGCCGTGGTGTCGGAGCTCGTCGCGGAACGGCTCGCCCCCAAGGGCGCGATTGGTGACCGAGCCCAAGCGGTACCCCTGTCCTTTCAGCAATTGGAGGGTCTGGAAGACATCGGGATAGAGCGCTCGCCCCAGGAAGATGCCGCCGAGGTTCCAGGTGTGCCAGAGCTGGACGGCCTGCTCGTCGCTGATCGGCAGCCCTTTCTCGGCCGCTACCTGCTTGGCCAGCGCTGGGTAGTTCGGGCTCACGAGGTCGCCCCAGTAAGCCTCGTCGGTGGCTTTCTCGATGGCGGCCCGGATGTCGCGCCCGAGGAAGAAGAGCTCCCCGGCCGGCTCGACGCCCCAGGAACGCAGCAAATCGGAGATGCGGTGGACGGTCTCGCCGCGGATGATCTCCACCGGCGGCATGTTGGGGAAATGCCACAGCGTATCGCCGAGGTCGAACAGTACTGCTCTAACGGCCATTTAGCTCGCGCAGCTCCCTCTGCGTGCGCTGCGGCTGGTAGCGGCTAGCCTATAGCAGCCCGCATTCCTGGAGCAGCCGTCGCTCCGCTCCGCGAGACCGGAATATCATGCCGGTAAGATGGAGGACCGGCGGCACGCGCCCGTCCTCCTGAATGCAGTGCTCGATAAGATGCAATCCAGCCGTGGCGAGAATGACCGACCGCTCGTCATCCGTGAGCGCCGTCTTGCCCATCTCTCCCGCCAGAATATGCTCGATCTGCATCGTGGTCAGCACCTCGACCTGCTGGGCAGGCCGGCCCTCTTGCGCGACCTCGAACTGCCCGCAATGGCAGTCGGCGTCCTTCTCGGTGCAGCCCCTGAACTCGACAACCCATCCGGCGATATCGGATGTCATTTGGACCACCCCCGAATCGTCTTTCTCTTCTTATCGTACCACGTCCAGCCCAGGACGTGTGGGTGGTTCCTGCCGAGGCTACTGCTGCTCGGGACTGGCGATGCGCAACGGCTCGCCCGGCTGCGTGAGGAGCTGCGCCTTCGCCTGAACGCGAACGGGCAGCCCCCAAATGCTGATGAAGCCGACCGCGGCGCTCTGGTCGAATTGGTCCCCCTTGTCGTAGGTGGCGAGGGCGACGTCGTACAGGCTCTTCGGCGAGCGCCGCCCCACGGGTACGGCCTGGCC
>JBEKDP010000242.1:0-2989 GCA_050014295.1 Dehalococcoidia bacterium
TGCAGATCGCCCGGCGCTCTGTCGGACAACTTTCGTTATATGACGCGTTCGTCTGGCCTTGTCCGTTGAGAGGCCTTTTTCACGGAAATATTGAAAGGCTTTGCCAAATCGACGGCTTGCTTGCCGGACGGCGCTTAGAGATCACTTTTGCGCGCCTCCTACTCTCTTGCCATACGGGATGCTAGACTATTGAGAGGTTGGAGCGCCAAGATCTCGAGATTCGCCGCAACTGAGGGGGCTTCAACGTCGATGCGCGCCGACATTCGTGCCGAAGGACTGAGAGTGTTATGCGGTGATGATTACGTTGCTGCATCGCTCTTATGCTCATGGAAGTTGCCTTCGACTCTCCTTTGCTTCGCTCCATTTGTGAGGATCAGGCTTCTGCGATGAAGGAGCTCGGTCCGGTCGTGGCCGGGATTCTCAAGCGTCGCCTGGCTGACATACGCGCAGCTAGTACGCTCACAGGCATACCAGCCGGGCACCTCCGCTTCGCCGTTGAGGGAGGGGGCCGGGCCATCATTGACTTAGGTGACGGCTACACGATCGAGCTTGAGGCGAATCATCGGAGAAATCCAACACGCGAAGGCGGCGACATAGAATGGGGAAGTGTGAGCCGGGTGAAGGTGATGAGGATAGGGCCCAACAATGACTAGCAGCCAGGCGTTTCGGCCGGAGTGGGCCTCAGCACCAGGTGAGACCATCGCCGACCTTCTTGCTGACCGGCGTCTATCTGTCGACGATTTTGCGCGGATCATGGAATGCACGCCCGAGGAAGTCAGGGACCTACTTGAAGGAAGGACCTCCATCACCGTGAGGATCGCAAGGCGCCTCGCGGAAACGCTGGGTGCCTCGATCGAGTTCTGGATGTCGCGCGACTACCAGTATCGAGAAGACATCTCAAGACTCCACCACGCCGAACGGGATTGGCTTCGCGGACTTCCAATCGGAGACATGATCAGGTTCGGCTGGATTAGCCCCACACCACTTCCGGCAGATGAAACCAGTGCATGCCTGGCCTTCTTCGGTGTTCCGAGTATCACTGCATGGCGACAAGTCTACGGAGGCCTGGACCAGATGGCCGCGTATAGAACGTCGCGCGCGTTCGATTCACGTCCGGGTTCAGTAGCCGCTTGGGTTCGTCGCGGCGAAGTCGAGGCAGAAGAGATAGAGACAAAGGCGTGGGATCCGCGTCAATTTGAAGCGTCTCTCGAAGAAGTCCGCCACTTGACCAAGAGAAGGGACCCCAGGCGTTTCATTCCGGAGTTGCAGAGGTGCTGTGCGGAAGCAGGCGTCGCGGTCACGGTAGTGCGTGCCCCGGCAGGCTGCCGGGCGAGTGGCGCGGTGCGGTTTCTAACGCCAAGCAAAGCTCTGGTGCAGCTGAGTTTCCGCTACCTGTCCGACGATCAGTTCTGGTTTACCTTCTTTCACGAGGCTGGCCACTTATTGTTGCATCGAGAGAGGATATCGTACCTGGAGTCGCTTCGCGGAGACAGGTGCGGACTTCTGGAGGGAGCCGACCCTCTCTCTGAGGACGAAGAGCAACAAGCCAACGAATTCGCGGCTCGTACCCTCATTCCGCTTGAATTCCGAGTGGGACTTGAGAACCTGCGCGCTGACCCAAGGGCGGTTATCAGATTCAGTGTCCAAGCCGGCGTATCCCCTGGCATTGTGGTAGGGCAGCTCCAGAATCTCGGCAGGATCGCGCCTAACCGTCTGAATATGCTGAAGAGGCGTTATCGATGGGACGACTAGCACGCTCATGATCGAAATGGTTTGAATACTGAGGGACTCTTCTGCCAATTACATAGGGCGTCTTCAAGTACTTGCATGCCCACTTTCAATTCGGAATCAAGCTCTACTAGCGCCTTGTCGAGGTTCACCGGACGATCATTTGATCCGAGGAGCAACCGAGCCCCTTTGAGAGGCCCGGTTGCTCCAGACATGTACGTCGAGCCAGGCTCAATCGGACTCAAGGCGAGCTTGCTAACCATGGTCAGGTAGTCGAAGCGGGCCGTCCGTCCGAAGCTGGCCACGGTCATGCTCCTGTAGATTCTGTCAAAGGCGATTCGGCCATCTCCCCCCGAGCTGTGCAAAGCTTCGTTCATGAGTTCTTGGTGAGAGCGCGGAGGTGCGACCCATCGTACGTAACTTTCGACGACTGCCCCTGTTTCGCTAAGCGATTCGTACTTACGATGGTTGCCGAACCCGTGTGGTTCATGGTCCCCGAATGATCCGAGGTTGGCGTCAAACCATATACGAAATGCTGCGGGGTCGGAGCTCACGCTGGCCCAATCCCATTTCCCCCTACCGCCTAGTCGGCCACAGACCTGTCGCGCATAGTGCCACCCGCTCTTAGGATGCTTCCCGAAGTGAACGAATAGAAACACCATCCAGAACGCTTCCTCAACGGCGCCTGAGCGCTTGAGCAAGATCGCGGCCCTGATCGGATCGAAGAGCTGATCGTTTGGATCGGTTCGCCGCTCGCTGATCGGACGTGCGGCTATCGTGGAGGGATAAGAAGCTCGGCGGATGCTTTCCAGTATCTGCTCGATAAAGGTCTCTCGTGCCGCCGCGTCCGCGATTCCAGGGAGGGCTCCCTTCTCGCAATCAAAGAGCATCAGTGCAGCTTCTAGCCGACGGGCAAGCTCTCGATCCCTCGGTCTCAAGACGTCCCCTCCCTCGAGACCTGGGCAACCCATGCTGTAATGGCGGCTACTACCTTCTTGGTGACCCCAAAGCTACTCTGAAGATTATGGTTGAAACCGATGACCGACACTTCGTGGTCAAAGCACACGCCTGAGAGGCCGTCAATCTGGCCCCGGTAAGCGATCCCCATGACGCTTCCAGATCGTCTCGGGAGTGACCAGGCGGGCATCGCCTTCTGCTCAAGACGAACGCCTGCCATCGCCTGAAACAATTGCACAACAGAACTACCATTGAGGATCAGGGTGCGAATTGGCGAGTCTCTCAGAAGGATGGCAAGAGTGTT
>JBEKDP010000243.1:0-2965 GCA_050014295.1 Dehalococcoidia bacterium
CCGCAGCGTTATGGGCACGGTCAACTGCCCGCCGGACATGTAGTGCACCTTCGACGCGTTGTTGACTATCTGGTCGAAGGCAAGGAAGCTGAAGTTTATCGTCATCAACTCGACGACGGGGCGGAGCCCGCCCATCGCCGCGCCGATGCCGCAGCCGACGACCACCGACTCGGAGATCGGGGTGTCGCGCACGCGCTCTTCGCCGAACTCCTGGAGGAGACCGCGGGTGACGCCGTAGGAGCCGCCGTAAGCGCCTATATCTTCCCCCATGAGAATGACGCTCTCGTCGCGGCTGAGCTCTTCCCGCAGCGTCTGGCGCAGTGCCTCCCGCATCGTTGTCTCAGGCACGACCGTCACTCCTTGTACACATCGTCGTAGAGACTCGACACGTCGGGAGCGGGGCTCTCTTCGGCGAAGCGCTCCGCTCCACTCACGGTCTGCTCCACGTCGTCTTCGATCTGCTTCACGCCGGCATCGTCGAGGAGGCCGCGGCCCCGCAACTCGCGCTGGAAGAGGACTATTGGGTCGCGGGCGCGCCACTGCTGCACTTCCTCCTTCGTTCGGTAGAACTCGGGATCGGCCATGGAGTGACCGCGGAAGCGATAAGTCATGGCCTCGACGAAGTACGGCCCTTTCCCGTCGCGGGCATGCTGCACCGCCTTCCCGACAGCGTCGCGGACGGCAAGGACGTCCATCCCATCGACCTGCTCCGCCGCAATGTTGTAGGCGCAGGCTCGGCGGTAGACCTCGGGCTCGGCAGAGACGCGGCGGATATTGGTGCCCATGCCGTAGAGGTTGTTCTCGCAAAGAAAGACGACCGGCAGGTGCCAGACGGCCGCCAGGTTCAGCGCCTCGTGGAACTCCCCCTGATTGACGGCGCCGTCGCCGAAGAAGCAGAGGACGATCCGGCCGTTCTTCAACTGATTGCTCGCCAAGCCCAGGCCGCAGGCGAGCGGCATGTGTCCGCCGACGATCGCGTAGCCGCCCATGAAATGCCGCGAGACGTCGAAGAGGTGCATGGAGCCGCCACGACCCTTGCTGACGCCGGTGGTCTTCCCGAAGAGCTCCGCCATTATCGCGCCCGGCTCGAGGCCACGAGCCAGCGCTTGCCCGTGGTCGCGGTAGTGGCTGACGACGTAGTCTTCCGACCCAATCGCAGCGATAGCGCCGACACCGACCGCCTCCTGACCGATGTAGAGGTGAAGGAAGCCGGCGACGCGGCCGCGCGCATACATCTCGGCGGCCTTCTCTTCAAAGCGACGGATGAGCATCATCTGACGGAGGAGTCCCAAGAACTCGTCTTTAGTCGCCGCTTTTCTTTTCGTCCGCGCGCCGGCCGCCGTCACGTTGTTGCCTCCCGGGAGGGTTCAGACCAGAAATGGATCGACCGGCCCTGAGCGGCAAGGGACGCTTCCTTCAACGCCTCGGAGAGCGTGGGGTGGGCGTGCACGGCACGCGAGAGATCGGCGACGGTGCTCTCCGTCGCCAGGCCCAGCGACGCCTCCGCGATGAGGTCGGTCGCTTCCGCGCCGATGATGTGCCAGCCGAGCATCTCGCCGTACTCCGCGTCGACAACCACCTTCGCGAAGCCGTCGGTGGCGGCGCTCGCCATCGCCTTGCCATTGGCGCGGAAGGGGAAACGGCCGACGCGCACCGGGTAGCCGCGCTGGCGGGCCTGCGCCTCGGTGAGCCCGCACGAGGCCACCTGCGGCTGGCAGTAGGTGCAGCGCGGCATCTTCAGGTAGTCGGGGGCCGGGGGCGCGTTGCCGGCGATGCCCTCGACGGCGATCACCCCCTGCTCGGAGGCGACGTGCGCGAGCATGAGCTTGCCGGTCACGTCGCCGATGGCGTACACGCCTTCAACGTTCGTCGTCATCCGGTCGTCGACCTGGACGAAGCCGCGCTCGAGGGTGACGCCCAACTCTTCCAGACCGAGGCCGGCGCTGTTGGCGGCCGTACCGACGGCGACAAGCACCTTGTCCGCCTTCACCTCCTGCTCGCGGTCACCGACAGCCACCACGATCTGCGCCTTGCCGCCGCTGACGCGAAGCTCCCGCACCGTCGCCTTGGTAAGGAAGACAATGCCCTGCTGCTTGAACGCCCGCTCGAGCACCCGGCTCACTTCCTCGTCCTCCTGGGGCAGGAGGTGGTCCAGCATTTCGATGACCGTCACTTGGGAGCCGTAGCTGGCGTAAAGATAGGCAAACTCGACGCCGATGGGCCCGCCGCCGATGATTGCGATGCTCGCCGGCGGTTCCCGCAGCTCGAGCGCCTCGCGGCTGGTGATGACGGCGCGCCCGTCGATCTCAATTCCCGGAAGGCTACGCGGGATGCCGCCGCTGGCAACGATGACGTGCTTCGCTTCGAGAACCTCGCCGTTGGGCTCGACGGCGACTTCACGCTTGCTCTTGAGCCTGCCGCTGCCGCTCACAACAGCGACTTTGTTCTTCTGCAAAAGGAACTCGACGCCGCTCACCATGCGGTCGACGACCTGCCGGCTGCGGTCCACCGCCGGCGCCAGATCGACCTGGAGGTTGTCGCAGCTAACGCCGAACTCCTGCGCCCGGCGGAAGAGCTGGACAAGCTCGGCGTTGAAAAGAAGGGCCTTGGTAGGGATGCAGCCCCAGTTGAGGCAGGTGCCGCCCAGGCGCGCCTTTTCGACGATGGCCGTCTTTAGCCCTAGCTGGGCGGCGCGGATGGCGGCGACGTATCCGCCGGGTCCGCCGCCGATGATGACGAGATCGTACTCCGCCACAGGGGTTCCTCCCAGCGAACAAGCGTCGCTCTAGAAGAGGCTCGGAGTCGGGAGAGCAACCCCCCAACTCCGTCGATAACGCTGTTCTAGAATCCAGGCTACAATTCGATTAAACCATCGGCCCCACGCCTTGTCAACGCGAGGCGCCGATCAGACGTCGCGAGGGCGGGAGGGTGGGAAGATCGGCGTTCATGTTTCCAGAAGCGGCAG
>JBEKDP010000244.1:0-2932 GCA_050014295.1 Dehalococcoidia bacterium
ATGGCTCCCTGGAACGCGCGCGTGTAGAGATTCTGGACCAGGAAGCTGACCTCCTCCTTGAGCTGAATGTTCATCGTCACGTTGATCTTCCCCAGTTGCTCCTTCACCACCTCGGCGAACTTCGACATGTCCGCAACGTTCATCACCGGGCAGTCGAACTCGAATCCATCTGCGAAACCGGCGGCGGAGAGTAGTTGCTTTGCCTTGGTCAGGTCCACCTTGTAGAAGTCGCGCAACTCCTGCTGCGGAAGCGAATACCGTGTCAGAGTCGCCGGAACCGGGCCCGTGTACTGGCCTTCGCCAAAAGCCATCTTGTTGAGCAGGTCGTCCCGGTCAACCGCCAAGTCGATCGCCTCCCAGGTGAGAGGGTTCTTGAATGGGTCCTGGTCCACCCGCAGGAGCATCGTGTGCCTCCAGAAGGATGGCACCTCCCTGACGATGACATGCGGAATCTTCTGCAGGTCCCCTATCTTCAGCTTGTCCAGTGCTACCGTAGTGAAGTCGTGCTTGCCCGTCTCGAATGCCTGGAGGCAAGTGGCGGGGTCAAGGATAATCTGCCACTCGATCGTGTCCAGATACGGGCGCCCGGGCATAAAATAGTCTGGGTTCTTGCGCGATTTTATCGTCTCCGCTCTCACGAAGTCAGTGAGGATGAACGGCCCGCAGCCGACCGGGTTGTTCTTCAGATCCCCGAACTTCTCGACGGCCTCATGCGGGATGATCGGGTAGCTGGGATTGCCCAGCTCGTCAACCGTCGGCCTGTAAGGCTGCTTTGTCGTCAGCTTGAAGGTGAGCGGGTCGACTGCCTCGAAGCCGGCGGTGAAGTTGGCGAGCAACTGCTTGTCGTTTAAGCATAACGGGTCGTCTCGCCTCCGCGTCAGGCTGTAGACCACGTCGTCGGCGGTCACCTCGCGGCCGAATACGGGGTCGACGTTCTGGAACCTGATGCCGGGCTTGAGCTTCCAGATATACGTGACCTCATCCGGCTGCTCGAAACTGTCTGCCATCTGGAGCATCATCTCATCAGTGCGAAGGTTGATGTGGAACAGGAAGCCGTTGAACTGACTCGTGCACCAGTAGTTGGTCACACCCTCCTGCTCGTCGAGGTCCCCAGGGTCGGCGATGAGACCGTACACAACGTCGCCCCCGTACTGAGGCGTCACTTCCGGGGGGAGCGTGGTGTCGATCGAAGTGTTTTCGCCGCCGCCGCGGCAACCCGCGAGCGCGAGCGCGCCAACGCCGAGGCCGGCCGCACCAGCCTGAAGCACCCGCCTTCGGGATATGCGCTTTGCCGCCAGCCGCCGCCAGTACTCAGAGGATTCCGTTGCCATCTCTCACCTCGATGCGGGGCCCTGCCGTCCCGTCGTGAGACGACGCAGCGGCGATGCATGACCATTCGATGGCAATAGTGTAGTGCCGTTCGGCAGCTATGGGAATACCTCGTTAGCAGAATTGGGCCAGTCTGCCATCGATCTGCTGCTCCCCACTCGGACGGCTCCAGCGCGACTAGACCCTAGCGAAGCGCGGTCTATCATGGTAAGCGATAGACGACGCATGTTGGTTCGGTCACCTGAGGCGAGCATTGCCGCTGTACGAGTACTACTGCAGACACTGCCGGGGCATCTTCGAGGCGCTCCGCCCGATGCGTGAGGCGTCGGCGCCCGTTCCCTGCCCGCTGTGCAATCGCCATGGCCAGCGCATCATGCCCACCTCCTTCGCGGCCTTCACCTTCCGCGACGGCTATCCCCGCCGGCTGCCCGATAGGGGCACCTACTGGCATCTGGGCAAAGAAGTGAAGCACCCAATCAGCGGTTCGGCCCGAGTTGGTGAGCATCCTGAGCTGAATCCCCCACGCCGGCCGGGGCGCAAGAGCAAAGGCGATCTCGAGCTGGAGCGGGAAAGAGCCCACCTGCGCCGCAAAGAAGCGAAGAGGATGCGGCGCTCCGGCCTCACGCCGATTGAAGGGCCACCGCCGACAATCCGCTAGCGCCCAAGCGACAGTCTGGGACTATCCATCGACTCTTCCGGCTATCTGTTCGGCAAAGGGCGCGGGTTCTACCACCGCCGCCCTCCTTCGAGTAAAATCGTATTGCGCCCGGTGCATTCCGCAACCGATGCGCGGCCAGGAACAAACGATGACAATGATGAGCGCCTCACTGGCCTCCGCTGCAATCTGGTCCCCGTCGCCCTCGCTTTCCCCACGCGTCCGTCGACTCCGGGAGGAGTTCTTTTCCTTCGCGACCCGCGACTACTTCCGTAACGAGGTCCGCGCCTATGGCACCGGCACCTCCTGGGACGAGGTCTGGTCTCCCTACCACTGGGGAGTCGTCCCGGAGATGTACCCCCTGTTTGATGCCGTCAGCGACAGCCTGCTGGCCGCCGCCGAGACTGTCTCCCCGCCGGATGGCTTTTGGGACGAGCCGCTGGTGGTCCGGCGCGCCCTCTTCTTCCGCGAGGTCGTCGAGCACTGCCTACCTGTGAAGATCCTGGAAGGCGATCTCATCGTCGGCTCCTACTTCAACACCGCCCTCTCGAAAGCCCACACACGGGTCGAGGCGCAGGCCTGGAAACGAGGCGTCCGGCGCTGGCGGCAGAACGCGCAAGCGCTCAACGACACGGGCACCGGCAACTGCGGCGCCGTCCCCGGCCACCTGATCCCCAACTACCCGAAAGTGCTGCGATTAGGCTTTCGGCGCATCGCCGCCGAGCTGGAGGACATGCGCGAACGCGAGCCCGACACGACAAAGCGCGACTTGCTGCGGGCGCTCGTCATCTGCTGCGAAGCAGCTATCGCTTTTGCCGGACGCTACGCGGACGAAGCTGGACGGCTCGCGCAGCAGGAGGCGGACCCGGCGCGGCGCCTGGAGCTGGAGGAGATCGCCTGTGTCTGCCGCCGTGTGCCGGCGGAACCGGCGGCGACCTTCCAAGAAGC
>JBEKDP010000245.1:0-2926 GCA_050014295.1 Dehalococcoidia bacterium
CGTGACATCGGCCCCGACCCCTGCCTGCTCGGCGCCGACTACTCCCAGATCGAGCTGCGCATCCTCGCCCACCTCTGCCAGGACCCGGCCCTCCTCCAGGCCTTCCGCAACGACGAGGACATTCACGCCGCCACCGCTTCCGAGGTCTTCGGCGTCCCGCTGGACGCGGTCACCCCGGAGATGCGACGCCGCGCCAAGGTCTTCAACTTCGGCGTCCTCTACGGCCTCACCGGCTTCGGCCTCTCCCAGCGCGAGGGCATCTCTCGCGAAGAGGCGCAGCACTTCATCACCACCTACTTCGAGCGCTACCCGCGCGTCAAGGACTGGCGCGACCAGGTCGTCGCCGATGCCCGTGCCAAGGGCTACGCCGAGACCATGATGGGCCGCCGCCGCTATGTCCCGGAGGTCAACGCCGGCAATCCGCAGGTGCGCGCCGCCGGCGAGCGTATCGTCGTCAACATGCCCACGCAGGGCACCGCGTCCGACATCATCAAGGTCGCCATGAACCGCATCGACGCCGAGCTCGAGCAGCGCGGCCTGCGCTCCAAGATGCTCCTGCAGGTCCACGACGAGCTGATCTTCGAAGGCCCGGCGGCGGAGATGGACGACCTGCGGGAGATAGTGCAGCGCATCATGCCCGCCTCCCTCGACCTCGCCGTCCCCCTGAAGATCGACGTCAAGGTCGGCAAGAACTGGGGCGAGATCTAGGGGGAGTTCAGAGGGGGCGGAGCCCCCTTTGACTGGGGGCCTTGGGGGCTGTGCCCCCAAATCTCTTGAATAACCTTCCTGGGTGGGAGGGTGGGAAAGAACACGCTCATGTCCCAGCTGACATGCAAGATCGCATTCTATGCCTGAGCTCCCTGAAGTCGAGACCATCCGCCGCGACCTCCTCCCGCTGATCTGCGGCCGCACCATCACCGCCGTCCGCGTCGCCCCCGACGCCTCGCGCGTCATCCGCGACGTTGCCCCCGTCGCCTTCGCCGGGCGCCTCGTCGGCCGCCGCATCGACGACCTGGCCCGTCGCGGCAAGTACCTTCTCTTTCGCCTCTCCGGCGGCCTCTGGCTCGTGGCTCACCTGCGCATGACCGGCGCCCTCCTCCATCGCTCCGCCGGCGCCCCTGCCGACCCCTACGTCCGCGCCGTCATCGCCCTCGAGGACGCCACGGAGCTGCGCTACGCCGACCTCCGCAAGCTTGGCCAGCTCTGGCTCGTCGACGCGCCGGAAGAGGCCGTGGGCGCCCTCGGCCCGGAGCCGCTCGACGCCGCCTTCACTGCCGCGAGTCTCAGGCAGGCGATAGGGCAGCGCAAGGCGCCCATCAAGTCCGTTCTTATGGACCAGCGCGCCCTGGCCGGCCTCGGCAACATCTACGCCGACGAGGCGCTCTTCGCCGCCCGCATCCATCCCTTGCGACAGACGAGCACCCTATCCGAAGCCGAAACGACCCGCCTGCACCGCGCCATCCGACGCGTCCTCAACGACGCCCTCGCCAACCGCGGCTCCTCCTTCCGCGACTACGTCGACGCCGCCGGCCGCGAGGGGACGCATCATCTCCGTGTCAAGGTCTTCCGTCGCACCGGGCAGAAGTGCTATGTTTGCGGCGCGGAGATAGCCCGCATCAAAGTGGGAGGTCGGAGCACCCACTTCTGCCCCCACTGCCAGCCCGCAAAGTGATTACAATATGCCACGACCCACTGACGCCATAACCGACATAGCCGGCATCCGCGTCGGCCACTGGACCGACCGCAGTGCCGCCACCGGCTGCACCGTCGTCCTCTGCGAGAAGGGCGCCGTCGCCGGCATCGACGTCCGCGGCGGCGCGCCTGGCACCCGCGAGTCTACCCTGCTCCGGCCCGAAGCGCTCGTCCAGCAGGTTCACGCCGTCTTTCTCACCGGCGGCAGCGCCTTCGGCCTCGACGTTGGCACCGGCATCATGCGCTACCTGGAGGAGCGACACGTCGGCTTCCCCTACGGCGGCGCGGTCGTTCCCATCGTCTGCGGCGCCGTTCTGTTCGACCTCTTCGTCGGTCGTGCCGACGTGCGCCCCACCGCCGAGAGCGGCTATCGCGCCTGCGCGACTGCCAAGAGCGGACGCCTCGCCCAGGGCAGCGTCGGCGCGGGAACCGGCGCCACCGTCGCCAAGATCCGCACCGTCGAGCATGCGATCAAAGGCGGCATCGGCACTGCCAGCGAGCGCATCGGCGACCTGACGGTCGCGGCGCTGATGGCGGTCAACGCCTTCGGCGAGATTGTCGACAGCGCGACCGGCCGCGTCGTCGCCGGCCCCCGCGGCGAGCCGGGGCGCTTCCTCGACACCCTCGACCTCATGCGACAGGCGGGCGCCGAAGCAACGCTCCCCTTGACCAACACGACGATCGGTGTCGTCGCCACCAACGCCGTCCTCACCAAGACGCAGGCCACCGCCGTGGCCCAGATGGCGCACGACGGCATCGCCCGCAGCGTTCGCCCCGCCCATTCGCCCGTCGACGGCGACTGCATCTTCGTCCTCGCCACCGGCGACAGGGCGGAGCCCGTGAATCCGGGCCTGATCGGTGCCTTCGCCGCCCGTGCCGTCGAGCGCGCCGTCCTCCGCGCTGTCAGCGAAGCGACGTCCCTCGCCGGCATCCCCTCCGTCCGTGATTGGCTCGCCACGCCGCGTCGCCGCCAGCCGCGACGCTCTGCGGGATGACCTGCAATCGAGCCGTCGGGAACGTACCCTAACCTTAACGACTGACGCCGCGTCGGCCAAAAGGCTGATGATCAATCGGGAAAACACCAAATTTGCGTGATTTTTCGAACTAGCTCTTGACAAAACGGAGCTAATTGCTATACTAACGCTGGCGCTGACCCCCATTGGGGGCGGCAACCACGTCGAAGGCTCCGGGTGGGACTTCGACGATCGAATGACGGCGGTAGCCGCTTGGATCG
>JBEKDP010000246.1:0-2922 GCA_050014295.1 Dehalococcoidia bacterium
AGGATCGCGAAGATGAGCGCGACGGCGTATATAATGAGCACCGCCGAGCCGCCGCTGCGTTCCCGATTGCCCGCCCGGCCGCCGGCGCCCCAGATGGTGAAGCGGAACATGAAGTCGGCGAGCCGCGCCACGATGCCGATGAGCACCACGACCAGCGTCATCAGCCGGATATCGTAGTTGCCGATGTGCGACAGCTCATGCGCAAGCACGCCCTCCAGTTCCAGATGGTCCATCTTCTGGAGGAGGCCGCGGGTAACGCAGATCACGGCGTGGTTGGGATCGCGGCCGGTGGCGAAGGCGTTCGGCGCGCGGTCCTCGATGACGTAGAGCTTGGGCAGCGGCAGGCCGGCGCCGATGCACAGGTTCTCGACCGTGCGGTAGTACTCCGGCTCCTCCTCCTTCGTCACCTCGTGCGCCTGCGAGATCGCCAGCGTGATCCCCATCGATGCGTAGTAGCTGAATAGGGCGTAGATGATCACCGGCACGATGAGGAACGGCGCGAACGCGAAGGGGAGTCCCAGCACGATGCCCAGGGCAACGAGGAAAGCGCCCACGAACACGATGAACACGGCGAGCAGCAGGAAGGTGTTGCGCCGGTTAGCGCCGATGCGGTCGTAGACGAGGACCTTTTCCTGGGCCATGCGTCCCTACTGCTGCGGCGCCTGAGGCGCCTGAGGCGGCTGGGGCGGCTCGGGCGGCTGCGGCGCCTCGAAGCTCACGTGCGGCACTTCGCGCGCCTCCTCCTCCGCCTCGAAGAACTCGAACGGCTGGAAGCCGAACATGTTCGCGATAAAGACGTTAGGCACCACCTGGATGCGCGCGTTGAACTCGCTCGCGTTGCGGTTGTAGAACTGGCGCGCGTAGGCGATCTTCTCCTCGATGTCCGTCAGCTCGGTCTGCAGGGCGAGGAAGTTCTCGCTGGCCTTCAACTGCGGGTAGTTCTCCGCCACCGCGAACAGAGAGCGCAGCGCCTGCGTCAACTGGTTGTTCGCCGCCGCCGCATCCGCCGGGCCCTGAGCGTTTTGCAGCATTGAGCGGGCGTTGGTGACCGCCTCGAACGTCCCGCGCTCGTGGGCCGCGTAGCCACGGACGGTCTCCACCAGGTTCGGCACGAGGTCGGCGCGCCGCTTGAGCTGCACGTCGATGCCCGACCAAGCCTCGCGCGTCCGCATCCTTGACCTGATGAGCCCGTTGTAGATGGCGAGCAGCATCAGGACCAGCACCGCGACGATCGCCACGATGACAATAACGACGATGATCATGGCGCAGCCTCCTTGCAGTGAGTTAAGTCTGCTCAATTCTAGCAGAGCAGGTGACAGCCGACAATCCGGGTCTACGCCGAAGAAGCAGAGAGGGCCAAACGCGCCGGTTCGGCCCTCTCGATTCCGCTTGTCGCCCCCCGAAAGGGGGTCTCTGCTACCAGTAGTCCTCGCGCTCCCAGGCGGCGGCGTAGCCCATGCCGCTTCCCTGGCAAAGCGTCGTCAGGGCGCGGCGGCCGCCGTTCTGGCGGAGCTGGAAGCCGGCTGTCATGACGAGTCGCGCCCCCGAGGCGCCGAGCGGGTGACCGAGGGCGATCGCCCCTCCCCAGCGGTTGATCCTCTCGACGACCTTGCCCGGCGCCTTCAGCTCTCTGATCCAGTAGTTGATCACGCAGGCGAAAGCCTCGTTGATCTCGATGACGTCGAAGTCTTCGAGCTTCAAGCCCGTCCGCTTGAGCAGCTTCTCCGTCGCCCACCGCGGGCCGACGCCCATCACGTAGGGGTCGACGCCGGTGGTCGCGGAGTGGCGATAGGTCAAGAGCGGGAGCCAGCCCCTTTCCTTGGCGATCTGCTTCGTCGTGATCAGGACGAGTGTGCCGCCGTCGTTGCGGGGGCAGGAGTTGCCGGCGGTGACGAAGCCGTCTTCCTTCATGATCGGACGCAGTTGGCTCAGCGCCTCCAGGTTCGTCTCGCGGCGCGGCCCCTGGTCCTTAGCGATGGTCTCGCTCGACCCGTCCTTGTAGTTGATGGTGACCGGCATGATCTCGGTGTCGAAGTAACCGGCGTCCTGGGCGGCAACCGCGGCCAACTGGCTCCGCAGCGCCCACTCGTCCGCCTCCTGCCGCGTGATGTTGAACCGCGAGTGCAGGTTCTCAGCCGTCCAGAGCATGTTCATCAGCCGCTGGTCCTTCAGCTCGAACCACCACGGCAGAAGCTCCGCGTCCTTCCAGTCCGGCGGATAGGGCGTGTCCGTGATCGCCGGAGTCGGGCCGGCGAAGACCCGCGGCGGCGCCGGCTTGCCCGCCGCCTCTTCCGGCGGTACGACGCCCATTCGGTCCATCGTCTCGATCCCGCCAGCAACGATGATGTCCGCGCCGCCGCAGGCGACGCACTGGCACGCCTCGACGGTCGTTTGCAGCGCGCTGGCGCACTGCGTGTTCACGTCGGTACCCCAGATGCTGTCCGGAAGGCCCGCCTCCATCATGTACGTGCGCGCCTTCGTGGCCCGGCTGGCCAGGTGAACCGACCCCATGTGCACCTCGTCGATATCGTGGGGGTCGAGGTTGTTTCGCCGAATGATCTCCTTGAGCAGGGGCACCATCAGGTCGACATGGCTGATAGCGCGGAATATTCCGCGACGGCCGGCCCGGCCAAAGGGCGTGCGCACCCCATCTACGACGACTGCCTCTCGCATATCTCTGTTCTCCTCCCATACGTCTTTGCCGCAGCGAATCTGTTGCCAGCATATTCAGCATCGCGTTAGGGGTCAAACAGGGACAAACCAGAGGGCCGGACGACTTGTCCGGCCCTCATAGCTGTCACTCGTGTCGCCCGTCAGGGCAATCGGTCTAGTAGTCTTCGCGCTCCCAGGCGGCGGCGTAGCCCATGCCCAGACCCTGGCAGAGCGTGGTCAGTGCCCAGCGACCGCCGTTGGCGGCGAGCT
>JBEKDP010000247.1:0-2904 GCA_050014295.1 Dehalococcoidia bacterium
CCGCTACTTCGACGAAAGCGCCGAGGAACGTCTGGAACAGTTCGACCTGGTAGTGCTCTCGGTGGGCATGCGGCCCGGCGCGAGCCTCGCTGACCTGGCGGAGCGCCTCGGCATCGAGCGGAACGAGTTCGGCTTCTGCGAGACGGACCGGCTGCTGCCCGTCGCGTCGTCGCGACCGGGCGTGTTCGTTGCCGGCGCCTTCCAAGAGCCGAAGGACATCCCGGAGTCGGTCGCGCAGGCGAGCGGGGCTGCCGCTTCGGCGATGGCACTGCTGACGCGCGGGCGCGGCTCGCTGACCAGCCGGCACGAGTACCCGCGGGAACGAGACGTTACCGACGAGGAGCCGCGGATCGGTGTATTCATCTGTCATTGCGGCCATAACATCGCCTCGGTCGTGGACGTGGAAGCGGTGGCGCGGGAAGCAGCAACGCTGCCCAATGTAGTCCACACCGAGACTGACCTCTATACGTGCGCCGATAGCAGCCAGGAGCGCATCAAGGAGATAGTCCTGCGCCGGCGGCTGAACCGCGTCGTCGTCGCGTCTTGCTCGCCTAGGACGCACGAGCCGCTCTTCCAGGAGACACTGCGCGAGGCGGGGCTGAACCCGTTCCTCTTCTCGATGACCAATATCCGCGACCAGTGCTCCTGGGTGCACCGCGACGACCCGCAGCAGGCGACAGAGAAGGCCTGCGACCTGATGCGAATGGCGGTCGGGCGCGCGCGCCTGCTCCACGCGCTGGAGAAGGGACGCGTGCCGGTCACGCGCGCGGCGCTTGTCCTGGGCGGCGGCCTGGCAGGCATGACGGCCGCGCTCTCACTCGCCGACCAGGGCTTTGAGACGCATCTGGTTGAAAGAACGGGCGAACTCGGCGGGAATCTCGCGCACATTCACTACACGCTGGAGCGATCGGATATCCAGGCCTTTGCCGCGGAGTTGGTAACAAGGGTGGAGTCCCACCCGCTCATCAACGTGCATCTCAACGCACAGGCCGCCGAGGTCAACGGCCACGTCGGCAACTTCAAGAGCCGGATCGAAAGTGACGCCGGCGAAGCGACGATCACCCACGGCGTGACGATCATCGCCACCGGCGGCAGCGAGCGAGAGACGGAAGAGCACCTCCACGGCCAGCACGAACACGTGCTCACGCAACGAGAGCTTGAAGCACGACTGGCCGGCGGTGCCCTGCCGCCCGACCTCGGCGAGCGCCCGAGCGTGGTCATGATTCAGTGCGTCGGCTCGCGCACGGAAGAGAACAACTACTGCAGCCGCGTTTGCTGTGCGGAGGCGGTGAAGAACGCCCTCGCCCTCAAGGCGCAACTGCCGGAGGCGCAGGTCGTCGTTCTGGCGAAAGACATCCGCACCTACGGCATGCGGGAAGTCTACTATCAGAAAGCGCGAGAGGCGGGCGTTCTCTTCGTGCGCTACCCGGAGGATCAGCCGCCGCAGACGGACGCCGACGACGGCCTCCGCGTGCGCGTCGTCGACGCGGGCCTGCGCCGCGAGCTCGTGCTACACCCCGACCTGCTGGTGCTGAGCACGGGCATCGCGCCGGCGGTCGACAATCTGCTCCTGTCGTCGATGCTGCACACGTCGCTGACCGCCGACGGCTTCTTCCTGGAGGCGCACCCTAAGCTGCGACCGGTCGACCTGGCGAGCGAGGGGCTGTTCCTCTGCGGGCTGGCGCACTCGCCGCGCTTCATGGACGAGACGATCTCTCAGGCGCTCGCCGCCGCCGGCAGGGCCGCCACCATCCTTTCGCGGCCATATTTGGAGATCGGCGGGCAAGTCGCGCATGTCGACTCACTCCTGTGTACGGAGTGCATGACCTGCGTCAAGGTTTGCCCCTACGGGGCGCCCACGCCGGACGGCAAGGGGAAGGTGGAGATCCTGGCAGCGAATTGCCTGGGCTGCGGGAGCTGCGCCGCCGCCTGCCCTGCCCAGGCGATCCAGCTACAGAATCAGGAGGATGGGCAGCTTATGGCGATGCTGGACGAGCTGCTCGTCGCGCCGGGGAGCGCAAGATGATCGAGACGGACGAGAGAGCGCACATGCCCACCGCCACCGCCGATCGCTGCGAGATACTGGCGTTCTGCTGCAACTTCTGCGCCTACGCCGCCGCCGACCTCGCGGGGGCCAGGCGGATGCAGTATCCAGCGAACGTGCGCATCGTGCACGTGCCCTGCACCGGCAAGGTTGAGGTGACGCAGATCCTCGCCGCTTTCGAGCGGGGCATCGACGGCGTGCTCGTGGCGGGCTGTCTGGAGGGCGGCTGCCACTTCGTCGAGGGGAACCTCCGGGCGAAGCGGCGCATCGCGTCGGCGAAAGAGGTGCTGGAGGAGATCGGCCTTGGCGGCGAGCGGCTGCGCATGGTGAACCTGTCGGCATCAGAAGCACCGACGTTCGTGGCGCGCGTGCAAGAGATGGTGGAGACGGTCAACAAGCTCGGTCCGAATCCGCTCCGGCGGCGACCAAAGACTGAAGGTGAACAATGATAGTCGCAAGTAGAAAGTCGATTGCCGAGATCAAGGACGTGCTCGCGGGCCATGACAAGGTCCTGTTCGTGGGCTGCGGCACCTGCGTAACGGTATGCCTGGCCGGCGGCGAGCGCGAGGTCGGCATCATGTCCTACGCGATGCGTATGGCGCGTCGCCTGGAAGGGCGGCCGCTGGAAATCGAGCAGGTCACCATCGAACGGCAGTGCGAGAACGAGTTCATCGCCGACTTGGCGGCGGCAGCGGAGCGCAACGAAGCGATCCTGTCGTTCGGCTGCGGCGCCGGCGTGCAGGCAATAGCGGAGCGCTTCCCGGGCAAGCCGGTCTACGCGGCGCTGGACACGCAGTTCCTCGGCATCCTGGAGGAGCAGGCGGTCTGGACGGAGAAGTGCCTCGGCTGCGGCTCCTGCG
>JBEKDP010000248.1:0-2899 GCA_050014295.1 Dehalococcoidia bacterium
GAGATTGGGCGGCAAGCGGTTGCCGCTTGCCGGTCTCAGAGGAACGCTCCATTCGGGAAAGAGAAGTGTAACCTGCTCCTCGGCCCCGAGGAATGCGAAGAACTCGGTGGTAAACAGGGTTTCCAGCCAGAACGAGGTCGCGGCGACCGCGATAAGGGTCACCATCTTCAGGTGCGCGACTCATCCCCGTCCGGCTGCGTCCAAAGCGGATGACCCTGCTCATCCGCAGCCGCTTCTGATGGCCCAAGAGATAGCGCTCCCCTGCAGTGGCAGGCTGCAACCGGCACATCTCTTGAAGGCGTTCGAGGCCGGGGCGGACGCCGTCTGCGTCATCACCTGCGCCGGGGCCGACTGCCTCTATCTCGAGGGCGGCCTACGCCTGGAGCGCCGCGTGCAGTACGTCCGCGGGCTGCTCGACGAAATCGGCCTCGGCGGCGAACGGCTGCTGCTATTCGAGTTGCCCACCGAGACGCAGCGGGAGAACAGCTTTGGCCCGAACGGATTGCCCGAAGAGATAGCGGCAAAGCTGGCCGCCGTGGGGCCGAGCCCGCTACGACAGAACGGCAGTCGGCGAACGGAGTAATAAGTGATGCGACCAGGAACGAAGCTTGCTGAAACGCTCAACTCCGGGCGGCTGGCCCTTACCGCCCAGTGCATTGTCTCCGACGTCGCCGACGCCGAGGGCGTGCGGCGTCTCGCGGCTGACTTCCCGTCGATGCTGGACGCTCTGGTCATCTGCGACGGCGACAGGGAGGCCAGCCTCTCGGCGCTGGCATGTTCGTCGCTGCTGGCCTCTCAAGGCCTGGAGCCGGTGCTTGCCGTCTCCACGCGCGACCGCAACCGCATCGCCCTCCTCTCCGACATCCGCGGCGCGGCGATGCTCGGCGTGGGAAACGTCCTCTGCCTGGCCGGCGATCACCAGTCGCTGGGCCCGCAGCCGGAAGCTGCCGGCGCCTATGATATCGACTCTGTGCAGCTCATCTACCTGCTCAGGGAGATGGGCGACGACGCTTCGGGCCGGGCCCTGCTCATCGGCGCCGAGGCGTATCCCCACCTGCGGCCGCTGGAACTCGCCCTCCTCGACGCGCGCAAGAAGGTAGCGGCCGGTGCGCAGTTCCTGCTAACACAACCCGTCTTCGACTTGACGGCATTCGACGAATGGATGACCGCCGCGCGCGCCGAAGGTCTCCCGGAACGGGCGGCAATCATCGCCGGCGTGCAGCCGCTTGCCGGCCTGGAGCACGCCGAGGCGCTGCGCCGGCGCCGGCGGGTGATCCCGGAGCCTGTGCTGACGCGGCTGCGCGATGCCTCGGAGCCGGAGCAGGAAGGGATCGCGATCTGCGCTGAAACCGCCGCCGCGCTCAAGGGTATTCAGGGGGTCAGGGGAGTCCACGTCTACTGGGGCGGCGCGCCGAACGTCGTCGCCGAAGTCATGACGCGGGCCGCTCTGGCGCCGGCGTAGAGCAGGAGGCCATCTTGCCCGAACGCTATCACATCAATACCCTGCCCACGCCGGCCCGCTTCCCCAAGATCGGCAAATTCAGCATCGTCGACTGGCGGGAGGACTGCGCCCGCTGCCGCAACTGCGTCAAGATGGCCTGCGTCAGCAACGTCTGGAGCGCAGAGCGCGCCTATGACCGCGACCCTTCGACGCCCATCGAGCCGCTGTACGATTGCCGCGCCTGCCTCTCCTGTGTCCAGGGCTGCACGAAAGGGCTCCTGTCGCTGTCGGTCAACCCGGCCTACCTGGTGCTCGGCGACCGCTACTGGAGCAAGGAGATGATAACCACCACCTGGAACCAGGCAGAAACTGGGCAGATTCCCGTATCGGGCGCCGGCTACCGGGGCCGCTTCTGCGGACCAGGGTTCGACTCGATGTGGACTGACATGTCGGAGATCGTGCGCCCAACGCGCGACGGCATCCACGGACGCGAATACATCAGCACGTCTGTCGACATCGGGCCGAAGCCGGCACGAGTGCGTTTCGCGGCGGACGGTGAGCTCGAGGACGAGGAGCCCCTCGTGGAGCTGCCGCTGCCGCTCGTCCTCGACGTCCCGCCCTGGGGGCCGGATGGCGAGCGTCTCATGGCGGCCAGAGTAAGCGCGGCGACGAGCTTGCACACCGTGGCGGTCGTGCGAGCATCGCAGATTGCGGACGGGAGCGGCGATGTCGACGCGTTGGTGCCGCTCCTCGACGACGAAGATCCGGCCGAGCACGAGGCCCTGCTGCGCCGAGTTCGCCTTGTTGAGATTGCGGATGGTCCCGACGTAGCCAAGCGCAAGGCGACGGCGCTTGCCCTGAACCCGCATCTCGTCGTGTGCGTGCGCATGCCCTTCACCGCCGACGCCGCGGAAAGGGTGCTGCGACTGTATGAAGACGGCGTTAGGGTCGTCCACCTCTGCGCCAGCGAGCACGGCCTCGAAGTGGGCACCTTGGAACCGCGGTTCGTCAGAGACGCCTTGCGCGAGGTCCACGGCGGTCTAGTGCAGAAGGGGATACGAGACGAAATGACGATCATCGCCGGCGGCGGCATCGCCCTCGCCGAGCACATGGCCAAGGCGATCATCTGCGGCGCAGACCTGGTGGCTGCCAGCGCCCCGTTGATGGTTGCCCTGGGCTGCCGCGTCTGCGACGGCGATCACGACGCGACGTGCCCGGTACAGATCCAGGAGGTCGACACAGACTACGCGGCGCGGCGGATGGTGAACCTAATGGGCGCCTGGCACTCGCAGCTCATCGAGGTGCTGGGAGCGATGGGCATCCGCGAGGTGCGCCGTCTCCGCGGTGAGACGGGTCGGGCTATGTTCTTGGAAGACTTGGACAGGGAGGCGTTCGGTGATATCGACTACTGAGCCGCGCACCCTGCCCGATGAGGACGAGTTCATGCGGCGGCCGGCA
>JBEKDP010000249.1:0-2873 GCA_050014295.1 Dehalococcoidia bacterium
GATGTGCTCGTTGTTGCCGTGGACGGTCGCGACCTCCGCGGGCTCGAGCAAGCAAGGAACAAAGCCGTACGCGACGATCCCTCGCCGTCGATACGCCCGCGAGTCGGTGAAGCCCGTCGCTATCGTCGGTATGGTGACCGAGCCGGGCACCTCTTCCTGCGTCACCGCCTCGATGACGCGATAGAGCTCGCTGTCCGCTGTCGACACCGGCGTGTGCGACTCCATCATCATCTCCACCTCCACGCGGGGGTCGTCGATGACCGAGCGCACCTGCCGCGCAAAACCGTTCGGATCGTGGCCGGGCAGCAAGCGGCAATCGAGGTTCGCCTCCGCGACGGGCGGCATCACGTTGGTCTTCATTCCGGCGTTGAACGTTGTCGCCGCCACCGTGTCCGTCAGGAGCGCGTTGACGAGGGGGTTGTCCTCGGCCAGGCGGCCCAGCGGCGCCTCTTCGGCCGGCTGCGCAAGTACGCCTGCCGCATGCAGCCTCTCGAACATCGTCCGGACCACGGGGAGTAACGTGATCGGTCTCTTCCACGCCTGGATCCGGTAGAGCGCGCGGACCAGCCGCTCCAGGCTGTTGTCGGCATGAGGCACCGAGCTGTGGCCGGGCGTCCCGCGGGCGGTCAGGCGCAGCCAAAGCGGGCCCTTCTCGCCGACCGAGCAGGAAAAGATCGGCCGCCGCACGCCGAACATCTCGGTGCTGCCGTAGCCGCCCTCATTGATCACGTATTCCGCGTCGAACAGCTCGGGGTGATTCGCGTCCAGCCACTCGATGCCGGAACCGCCGCCCGTCTCCTCATCCGCCGCAGCGACGAACAACACGTCGCGGCCGAGACGGATCCCCTGCCGGCGGAGCAACAGGACCGTCATCAGCTCCACGACGCCCATCGATTTCATGTCCAGAGCGCCGCGACCCCACACAGCGCCGTTGCGCACGACGCCCGCGAACGGGTCGACCTCCCAGAGCGCGCGATCGGCGGGTACCACGTCCATGTGGTTGAGCAGGACGAGCGGTCGTCGTCGGCCGTCGCCTGTCAGCCGCGCGGACATACTGGCGCGGCCTTCAGCGAAGGGGAAGATCTCGCTCTCGATGCCTTCTTGCCTGAGGACGGCGGCCAGGAACTCGGCGGCCGCGCGCTCGTTGCCGGGGGGATTGCTCGTGTCGATGGCGATGTAGCGGCAGAGGAGGTCGGTGGCCTCCCGGGTCACGTCGTCCCAGTCGATGCCGGTAGCTGCCACGCGTCTTCTTTGCTGAGGCCGCCCTTTCCGGGCGCCTACGGGAATCATAGCGTCTCCCCGCCTGCGGTCAACCGCGCGCCGCCGGCCCATGCCGTTTGGCCTTCTTGTTCTCGCCGCATGCTTCACACTGGGCTCATCGAGTGTGGTAATATCTCCGCGACGCGAAGGAATAATCGCAATGGAGGTGCGCGACCATGCATTGTGTCCACTGTGGTGCCGAAATCCGAGAGGGTTCCCGGTTTTGCAGCCGCTGCGGTGCGCAGCAAGTGGAGGCAGTCGTCAGCAGTGTCACGGGGGAGCTCAGCGCGCTCGTGCGCATCGCCATGGCGGGGCTCCTAGGAGCAGGGGTTCTGGTGATGTACTGGACCATGGTGTTCTGGGTGAACGGTTGGAGAGCCGACCCCAAGTTTAACGGGATGGGGTGGGATGGCTGGCTCGTGTTGTCAACTTTCGGAATCGGGCTGATATCGGTCCTCGCAGGGATCGTCCTTTCCCTGAATTGGCTCGCCAGAGCCCGGAGGGCAAAAGAGGCGCTGTTCTGGTCGATTTCCAGCGTGCTTGTCCTGGCCCTCACTTTTGTGGCTACAGTCGCGAACATCCTGGAGCGCTAGTTCGAGATCGTCTACCGGCACCCGCAGGTGGCTGCCTCGTGTTTGACGGCGCTGGCGGCGCGTGCCAAACTGCGCCTGTTCGACCCACCCTGAGCGCGATTGAGGAGGCGACTATGGCAGGACCGCTCGAGGGCATAACGGTGCTCGACCTCACCTGGGTGCTCGCGGGGCCCTTCGCCAGCATGGTCCTCTGCGACCTGGGCGCGGACGTCATCAAGGTGGAGCGGCCGCCCTTCGGCGATGTCGCCCGGCGCACCGGCCCCTTCGTCAACGGCGAGAGCTGCTACTTCTTCAGCGTCAACCGTGGAAAGAAGAGCCTTACCCTGGACCTGAAGACGGCGCCCGGCAAGGACCTGTTCCTGCGTCTCGCGGAGCACGTGGACGTCGTCATGGAGAACTTCACGCCCGGCGCGATGGAAGCGCTGGGCCTCGGCTACGACGTCCTTCAGGCCCGAAACCCCCGCCTCATCTACGCCGCGACCTCCGGCTTCGGCCAGACGGGCCCGGAGCGCTCCCGCCCGGCGCTCGACGTCGTCGTCCAGGGCATGGGCGGCATCATGAGCATTACCGGGGAGCCGGGTGGCCCGCCCGTGCGTCCCGGCGCGTCGCTGGGCGACATAACGGCCGGCCTCTTCACCGCCGTCGGCCTGCTGGCGGCGCTGCACGAGCGTGAGCGGAGCGGTCGCGGCCAGATGATCGACGTCGCCATGCTCGACTGCCAGATCTCGATCCTGGAGAATGCTTTCGTCCGCTACTTTGCCACCGGCGAGGTGCCGAAGCCCATCGGCACCCGCCATCCCCTGTCGACCCCGTTCCAGGCGTTCCCAACGCGGGACGGCTACCTCGTCCTTGCCCTGAGTTGGGGCGTCGAGAACCAGTGGGAGCTCTATTGCGCGACCATCGGCCGGCCCGACCTCATCGACGACCCCCGCTTCGATACGCCTGCGCTGCGCAACCAGCATCACGCTGAGCTCGAGCCGCTGCTTATCGAGGCGATGCGCCGAAAGACAACGGACGAAT
>JBEKDP010000250.1:0-2851 GCA_050014295.1 Dehalococcoidia bacterium
CACATCATCGACATGGGCCCCGGCGCCGGCGAGCAGGGCGGCGAGGTCGTCGTCGCCGGCACCATCGAGCAGATCATGGCCAGCCCACGCTCCATCACCGGCCAGTACCTGGCGGGCGTCCGCCAGATACCGCTGCCGCCGGCGCGCCGTCCCGGCAACGGCCGCACCCTCACCATCGAGGGCGCCCGCGAGAACAACCTCAAGAACATCGACGTCCGCATCCCCCTGGGCGAGTTCGTCTGCATCACCGGCGTCTCCGGCTCCGGCAAGAGCACCCTCATCAACGACATTCTCTACAAGAAGGCCGCCCAGATCCTCTACGGCGCCCGCGACCGCCCCGGCGACTGCGACGGCATCTCCGGCCTCCAGCACATCGACAAGGTCGTCAACATCGATCAGTCGCCCATCGGTCGCACGCCGCGCTCCAACCCGGCCACCTACACCGGCACCTTCACGCCCGTCCGCGAGCTCTTTGCCACCATCCCCGAAGCCCGGATGCGCGGCTACGCCCCCGGACGCTTCTCCTTCAACGTCAAGGGCGGCCGCTGCGAGGCCTGCGCCGGCGAAGGCTACATCCAGATCGAGATGCAGTTCCTTCCCGATGTCACCGTCCCCTGCGAAGTCTGCAAGGGCAAGCGTTACAACCGCGAGGCGCTGGAGATCCTCTTCCGTGGCAAGAACATCGCCGACGTGCTGGACATGACCGTCGACCAGGCCGTCGACTTCTTCCGCGCCTTCCCCAAAGTGCGCGGCAAGCTGGAGACCCTCCAGGCCGTCGGTCTCGGCTACATCCGTCTCGGCCAGCCCGCGACGACCCTTTCCGGCGGCGAAGCCCAGCGCATCAAGCTTTCCACCGAGCTCTCGCGCCGCTCCACCGGCCAGACCCTCTACATCCTCGACGAGCCGACGACCGGCCTCTCCTTCGAGGACACCTACGCCCTGCTTCGCGTCCTCCATCGCCTCGTCGATGGCGGCAACACCGTCGTCATCATCGAGCACCACCTCGACGTCGTGAAGAACGCCGACCACATCATCGACCTCGGCCCCTTCGGCGGCGACGAGGGCGGCGAGATCGTCGCCGAAGGCACGCCGGAGCAGATCGCCGAAATGGAGCACAGCTTCACCGGCCGTTACCTTCGTACCAAGCTGCACACGCTGGCCCGGACTTGATATTGCCGTAGCCGAGCCTTTCCAACGTACACGCAGGGGGGACTAGGCATGATAACCGCAGCCCAGATAAGGCGTTCGGTCACAAAGGACGCTGAGACCGAGAGCTTGAAGGAACGATTGGCGCACCTGCGCGCCCAGCGTTGCCCTTTCTTCCTAAACAAGGCCGACTTCGAAGAGATCCTGAGGTGGAAGCTGCGAGGCCAGTTCGGTCGCCAACGGGCGCGCCGGGCTAAGAACACCAGCGAGATAATTCGTAAGGTCACTCGCTTCGCGCTCACCATCGAACACAGCGACAAAGAGTATGAGTTAGAGCTTCGCCTGGCTATACTCTGCTCTCTGCGCGGCGTGGATGTTCCGGTGGCATCGGCTGTGCTTGCTTTGGTCTTCCCAGAGCAATATGCGGTGATAGACTTCCGAGGCTGGCGGCAGGTCTTCAACAAAGACAAGAGCACATTCTCGATACCCGACTACAAGAGGTATCTCGCCAACATACGCGGATGGGCCGCGGAACTAGGATTGCAGGTTCAGCAGGTGGACCTGGCCATCTGGGAATATGACCGGGTCCAATCCGCAAACCCCCGAAGCGCGCCGACAACCTAGGGGCGCACAGCCGTACGCCCACCCATCTGCGCATTCAAAATGTGGATATCGCTGCTTGACACCGCAATTCGTGCTATAATTCGCCGGTCGACCCTCATTCATGACTCTTGTCCTAAGGAGAGCCTATGCCGTCTGTCGTGAAGAAACGGCGGAAGAAGATCCGCAAGCACAAGTACCGCAAGATGCTCAAGAAGACCCGCTGGCAGCGCAAGCACAAGTAGGGATCGCCGCTTTCCGAGCCCTGCTCTTTCCGTGTTCCCCTCCGGCGGCGTCGTTCTCGCCTCGATTCCCGTATCAGCGCCAGTCTCGAACCAGAAGCTGTGGGTTTCAACCCGCAGGCGTCGCACTGTCGTGTCCGACGATGGCGGATTCGTTCGCCGAAGCCCCAGGCGTGGCCGAGCCGCGTCCCGCGTAGTACACTGAAGGCGAGAGCATGGACGCGCCACAACTGCGACCCCTGATCTCGCGCCACGCCATTAGACGGCGAGTAAGGACGCTCGCCGCCCAGCTCAGCCGCGACTACCAGGGCCGCTCTCCCATCCTCCTTGGCGTCCTCAAAGGAAGCTACGTCTTCCTCGCCGACCTCTCGCGCCACATGGAAGAGCCGCCGGAGGTCGACTTCATCCAGCTTTCCAGTTACGGCCTCCAGGGCACCGTCGCCTCCCGCCGGATCGAGGTCTGCCTCCATCCCCGCATCGAGCTTGAGGACCGCCACGTCGTCATCGTTGAGGACATCGTCGATAGCGGCCGCACCCTCCGCTTCCTGCGTGACTACGTCGCCCTTCGCCGGCCCGCCAGCCTGCGCGTCTGCTCCCTCCTCGTCCGTGACCGCGTCCGCGACCCCGACGAGATGGTCGACTACCCCGGCTTCACCATCGGCGATGGCTGGCTCGTCGGCTACGGCCTCGACTGCGCCGAGAAGTACCGCACCCTGCCCGACATCCATGTCCTCGAGGCGCCGCCATGAGCCTGCCCGACCTCATCGCCGTCGCCCGCGGCGACGCCCCCGGCGACCTCCTTTTCACCAACGGTCGCGTCGTCAGCACCCTCACCGCCGAGATCGAGGATGTCGATGTCGTCG
>JBEKDP010000251.1:0-2838 GCA_050014295.1 Dehalococcoidia bacterium
GCTGGAGGATATGCAACGCGCCCGTGAGGCGGCGCAGGGGATCGAGCGGCAGGTGGCGAGTTATCGCAAGCGTCTGCAAGAAGAGATGCTTCTAGCCGGAGGGGAACGTGTCTACGATAGAGTCAGCGGCTGAGATCGAGGCGAAGGTTGAGGCCTTCCGACGCGCCCTGGTCCAGGAGATGGGCGTCGAGGAACCGGAGGTACGCCATTTCAAGCGGCCCGCCGAACCCACCACGCCGATAGACAAGGCCAAGACGACCATCGTCTTTTGCGCGCTTCCCGCTACTCTCCAGGAGGTGCTTCTGGGCTTGCTGGAGGGACTCGGCTACAAAGCGCAGCGACTTCCCAGCCCTGATCAGGAGTCGCTCGCGATCGGCAAGGAGTTCTGTAACCGCGGGCAGTGCAACCCCACCTACTACACGATCGGCACCCTGCTCAAGTTCCTATTCGAGCGACGGCGGGAAGGGCTGTCCGATAGCGAGATCGAACAGCGCTTTGCCCTCCTCTGGGCGAGCGACTGCGGGCCCTGCCGGATGGGGATGTACGAGGCGGACATGCGCAAGGCGCTCAAGGCGGCCGGCTTCCCCAACTTCCGGATCGCGATGCTGGACATCGCCCACGGTCTGGACATCAATCAGGAGTCGGCGGGGGTGCAGATGACGCCCAAGGTGTTCTGGCGCCTCGCCAAGGCGGCGATCGCCGCCGACCTCCTGGGCGACCTCGCCTGCCAGATCCGGCCCTACGAGGTCGTCGCCGGCGCAACCGACAGGGCACTGGCGGAGGCCCGCGAGATGGTGCGGGTGGCAGCAAGAGAGGGGCTCTCCATCTCGAAGACTATGGCGGCTATCAGGGTCAAGCTCGGCCGCATCGAGGTCGATTACCTGAGGGTCAAGCCACGGGTGAAGGTCACCGGCGAGTTCTTCCTCAAGCACGCTGAGGACGAGTCGAACCACCGTCTCCTGCACTGGCTGGAGGCTGAGGGCGCCGAGGTGATGCTGGACACGGTCGGGGCCTGGTTCGAGTACATGATCTGGCTCAACGAGCTCAAGGTGCGGGACCGCCTCTTCGTCAAGTCAGACCCGCAGGGGATGGGCACGGCCAACCCCTGGCTTGTCTGGTTCGGGCTCCGCGCAGGCAAGCACTTCGGGGAGGTCCTTTACACGTTCTACCGCGCCATTATGAATATGAAGCCGCAGGGCTTCCCGGCGATGGGCGTGCTCGACCGCTACTCCGAAGGTTACTACGAGAAGCGCCTCATCGCCGGCGAGGGCCACTTGGAGGTCACCAAGCACATATACATGGTGCGACACGCCAGGGCTCACATGATGATCTCCGTCAAGCCTTTCGGCTGTATGCCCAGCACGATCAGCGACGGCGTCCAGGCGAAGGTGGTGAGCGACCTGGCCGACACGGTCTTTATCCCTATCGAGACGACAGGAGACGGCGAGGTGCTGGTCAAGAGCCGGGTGCAGATGAGGCTGCAGGAGGCGAAAGACAAGGCTCGCGAGGAGTTGCAGCGCGTGCTCGACAGCTACGGCGCCACGCTGGAGGAGGTGCGGGCTTACGCGGAGAAGCACCCGGACCTGTCGAACGCGATGCGCGCCATCCCCCGCCGGCGCGGCGTTGTAGGAACAGCCGCTAGTTACGCCGCCGACATCGCGCGCCGCATGGGACGCCGCCCCGACTCGAATCAGCGACAGGGTTCGCAGGTCTAGGCGCTTCACGGGGAGAGACGATGGTCAAGTTCAACGGTGTCAACCATCTGGCGATGGCCACGGGCGACATGGACTCTACGATTCGCTTCTGGAGAGATCTGCTGGGGATGCGGCTCGTCGCCGGCCTGGGACAGCCGGGCTACCGGCACTACTTCTTCCAGATCTCAGACTACGACCTAATCGCGTTTTTCGAGTGGCCCGGAGTGACGCCGGTTGTGCCCAAGGACCACGGCCGGCCGGTGCGCGGGCCATTCATCTTCGACCACGTGTCATTTGGCGTCGAGGGCGAGGACGACCTGTGGGAGCTAAAGGCTAAGCTGGAAGCCGCCGCGTTTTGGGTTTCCGACGTCATAGACCACGGCTTCATACATTCGATCTACAGCTTCGACCCCAACGGCATTCCAGTTGAGTTCAGCCACAACGTCGAGGGAATAGACATCCGCCAGAAGCCCAGCATGGAAGACTCTGCGCCTTCTCAGGTGACCCGCGAGGGCCCGGAGCCCCAGACGGGCCAATGGCCCGAGGCCCAACAGCCAACCCCAAGGGCCCAACGCGTTGTCTACCCTGGAGCCGGCAGCGAGCTCTTCCACGGCAAGAGGCAGGTCCCAGCTCGCACGCACCTGTCCCGCGGTCTGCATTCCGGTACCCCCACCGGACCAAGGCGCTTCTTCTGGTAGGGCTTCTGCCGCACACTCGCGACGAGTAGTTGTGGAGATAGGGTCAGCCGACCTTACGGCGGCGTGCAGCTCTTCCCTACCTGCTGTGCCACCAGCAGAAGATCGCTGACATCGATAATTCCGCTCTTGTCGACGTCGAGGTCCGCGTTATACGCGAATTGGCCTCCCACCGCATAGGCGACCCAGAGCAGGTCAGTGACATTGACGGCGTAGTCACCGTTGACGTCAGCGATCTCGATGTTGTCGTCGCAGCCGTTGCCGTTGGTGTCTTTGAGGGTAGGCGAGGTGCCCCAGCCTTTGACCTCCAACCCGTCGGGGATGGTGTCGCCGTCCGTGTCCCTATTGTGCGGGTCGGAGCCAAAGAGGGCCTCGATGTTGTCGGGAAGACCGTCGCCGTCGCTGTCGTTCGGCGGACGGAGGGACGGCTTGCTCAGCGGGTCGTTGGG
>JBEKDP010000252.1:0-2828 GCA_050014295.1 Dehalococcoidia bacterium
CGGCTTCTTCTCCCAACAGCCGGCCCCAGCGCGCCGAAGCCGCGGGCATCCAGCGATTCCGCCCGCTGGATCGAGCGCTCGAGGGCGCCCGCCAGCACGGGCACGGTTAGGCCGGCGATGCTCCTCACTCCCCGCACACGCCGCCCGCGCAGTCGCTGCGCCTCCGCCAGCGCCTGTGCCTGGGTCAGCGCCTGCGGTATCAGCAGCACCGACACTGTGACCACGACACCGACCTGCTTGAGGGCGGCCGGCATCAGCCGCAGAAGGCGGTAGTGGTCGACGCCGACGTTGAAGGCGGCGGCGAACAGGACGAGGGCGATCAGCCGCAGGGCACGGCTGCCGGCGTAAACCAGCGACTCGGCGGTCGCGTCGCCACCGAGGGTAACGCCGCCCAACCAGCCGGGAAAGGTGAGCCGGGGCAGCGAGAAGAGGACGTTGGCGCCGGCGCTGCCCGTAAGCAGGTTGAAGGGGACGCTGAGCACCGCGAAGAGCACGCCGATCTTGACGATCAGGCTATAGGCCTGTCGCCGCCGGCCGCCGGGAACCGATGAATAAACAACTAGCCCCACCAGACAGGCGGTCGCCAGGTAGAGAGGGTTCGAGGTGAGGAAGACGGCGATCGAGGCAGCGACGAGCCAGGCGAGCCAGGCTTCCGCCTGAAGCCCGCCACCGATAGCGGCAACCCCGATCCAGGAGGGGCGTGCCCGCGCGCCGGTCGCGCCGCGAACCGCTTCGCTTCTCGCCACAGCCTCTACCCTCTGCTCCCACAAACCCGGCGAGCCAGCAGGCCGCCGATGAGACACCCAGCGGCCGCAAGCAGCAGCGCCACGCCAGGCATCGAGGCCGCGTCGGCGCCCGCTGGGCCCTCGCCGGCCGAGGCAAGCACGAGGGGCGCCGCCGGGCCAACGTAGACCGGCAGCACCTGCGCGAGCGGCGTCGCGGTAGGCGCCGTCGCGATCGTAGCTGCAGTCGTGGCGGTTGCGGCGGGCGTGGTGGCCGATACGGCGGTCGCGGTGGACGTGTGGGTCGGCCGAGGCGTCGCGGTCGCTTTGTCCTTGACAGGCGGCAGCAGTAGCGGCTGGAGCAGTAGCGCTGGGACCGCCTGATAGGTAGCGTAGGCGCTGTCTTCGCCGGCATAGGTGAAAGCGCCGGTCGTCGCGTCGCGGAAGCTCAGTAGCGCCTGCGGCGGCGTGCGGCCGCCGGGCTTCTCCCAGGAGCCGCCGGCGTCTACGTCCTCCCCCGCAGCGACGAGCGCCTGGAGCACATACGCCGTGGAGTTGGCATCGGAGTCGCTCGGGACGACGTAGGGGAAGCCGCCATCAGTATTCTGCGCCGCCTTCAGGTAGCCGAGAGCGTTCTTGATCGAACCGTCGGTGGGCGGCAGACCGGCGGCGAGCAGCGCCTGGATGGCGACGGCGGTGGTGTTCGTATCGCAGCCGAAGCCGTCGCTGAACTCCCAGCAGCCGTCCGCCGACTGCTTCGACTTCAGGAAGGACACGGTGCCGTAGGCCGGCGACAGGCCGAGGCTCTTCCGGGCCAGCATATACAGCGCGTGGTCGATTGTCTGCTCTCCATAGCGATGAGCCGCGCTGTCGAAGTACGACTGCATCTTGGCGACGTAGTCGGCGCCGGCGAAGGCGTGGGGGTCCTCTCCCGCCGCGATAAGGCCCAGGACGAGCTTGGCCGCCCCGCCGGGGGTAGCGGCGTACGCGTCGGCCTGAGCCTCCAGGTAGCCGATGGGAGAGTTGCCGCCCTTCTCTACCGTACCGATGTCGACGCCGGCAGCCGCGAAGGCGAAGACGGCGTCGAGGGTAGCGCCGGCGGAAGAGTCGCTGCCAAACGACGGGAAACCGCCGTCGGCGTTCTGGATCGTCCGAATGTAATCGAGGGCCTGATTCGCCGCGTTCGTCTGCGGCGTCGCTGCGCCAGCTTGGAAAACGCCGCCCGCTATCAGCAGGCCGAGCGCCAGGGCAAGAACTACAGCCTTTCGAGGCATGGAGGTTCCTTTCACTGCGTCTCTGGAGGAGACTACGGGATGGTTGGCACAAGAAAACCCCGGACCGGCGTCCGAGGTTGCGCTAAGTTGGAGCTCTCATGAGTATCCGCCCCCTTTCAAGCGAAGGTGCTCGGATCGAACAGGGGCGGGTATCCTGGCTCGTCGGTCAATGCCGACTTACAGTTGCGCGACAGCGCCGGACTCTCACCGGCTTCCCCCGAAATGGCCCCAGCGCCCGGGCTGGGTCACCCCTGTCGGCCCCCTATATGGTTGTAGCGCGATAGTATCAGCCGTCAGTCGGGCCGTCAACCCCGCCATACCGTCTGGATCGTGGCCGTTGTGGAGCTTTGCGCACCGGTTTGTCAGCCGCTGACGACGCCCGTTGCCTGGAGTACGGCGATGAACGCGTAGACGACGGTCAGCACGATCAGCGCGCCCGTCACGGTCCAGGCGGCAACGTTCCAGCGGCGCGAGTTCGTCCAGCGGCCCATGATCCGTGAGTCATTCAGCACCTTCAGCATAAGGATCAGGATGATGGGAAGGAGAACCGCGCCGACAACGTTGGGGATCAGGAGCAGGATGAGGAGCGGCACGCCGGGCAGGAGCACCGCGGCGGCGCCGATAAGGATCAGCCCGCCGAACAGGCCGAAGAACGCCGGCGCCTCGCGGATCGGGCGGCTAACGCTCCGCTCCCAGCCGAAGGCGCCGCAGACCGCGTAGGCAGTCGTCAGCGGGAGCACGGCAGCGGCCAAGAGGGAGGCGTTGAGCAAGCCGATAGCGAAGAGATGCGCGGCGAAGCCGCCGGCCAGCGGCCGCAACGACTGCGCCACGT
>JBEKDP010000253.1:0-2811 GCA_050014295.1 Dehalococcoidia bacterium
GGTTCACGTACTGGCTATTCAAGTACCGCGTGCGCAACTGCGACCGCGCCCGCGTCGCCTCCGACACGCGCAAGGCGCTGCTCCAGCTCTCCAGGCTGGAGAATGCCAGGCGCCGCTGGTCGAACCGTCTCTCCGCGTAGTCCGGCATCACGCTTCCTTTCGCGCCTCCACTTCCAGCCGCAGCATCTGCACATGCACCCGTCCGTCGCCGTCCGGCGGGTGCGACCGCACGTACCGGTCCACGATGTCGGCGATGAACTCTCCCCGCCGTTCCTCCGGGACGCGCTGCGTGTACGGCAACCAGGTAGTACGCACCCACGAGGCCAGTCCCTCCTTCCCGGGCTGGGCCATGTCCCGTGCCAGCAGCTCGACGCGCAGCGGCGTCAGTCCTGAATCGACGAGCCAGCCGGAGTATTCGTCGGGCCCGTAGAACCCGTACGCGACAACCGGCTCGCGGAAGTAGCTTCGCCATTTCGGGTCCACCGCGAGGCTGTCCATAAGCGACAGGATGTCCGCCGCATTGCCACGCCCGCCCATCTGAAGCAGCACCCGACCTCCAGGCTTCATCGCCCGGAAGATGCCACGGAGGACGGGCCCGTGATCGATCACCCAGTGCAGCGTCGCGTTGGAGAAAACGACGTCGAACTCCTCGTCGAAGCCCAACTCTCGAGCGTCTCGAAGGAGAAACCGTAGATTGGCGGTGGACCCATCGCCGAAGCTGTCGGCGGCGAAGCGCACCATCTCCGGCGAGTTGTCGACTCCCACCACCCGGCCGTTGGGCACGAGAGCGGCGATCTCCGCGGTCACCTTGCCGTCGCCGCACCCGATGTCCAGCACCGACTCGTCTCCCGAAAGCCGAAGCTTGGCGATCAACTCTCGCGCCCAGACCTGCTGAGCGGATGAGCTGCGACTGTAGTCTTCGGCGTCCCAAACGACCATCCGTGCCCTCGCTGGCTGAATTATAGCAGGCTCCATGAAGAAGCCCGTCCGACCCGTCGCAAGTCACGCCCAGCCCGCCGCTCTTGCCTCACTCCCACGCGTTCTTTATCCTAGACTGACAGCGCATCCTGATCCTCGATTTCGGCGCTGGTTCGTCGTACGCGGCCGTCCAGCATTCGCGCCTGCGTGCGCCGCGAGCCCCATCATACTTGAGCAAAGCTATGACTACAGAACCGACAATGCCCAACGAGATGCCCAAGGCGTACGACCCGGGAGCGTTCGAGCAGCAGCTCTACCGCTTTTGGGAAGAGAAGTGCTTCTTCACGCCTGAGATCGACTCGGCGCGGCAGCCGTTCACGATCATCATGCCGCCGCCCAACGTCTCCGGCGACCTCCACCTGGGCAGCGTCCTCTTCGTCACGCTGGAAGACGTCATGGCGCGCTGGCACCGGATGCGCCAGGAGCCGACGCTCTGGCTGCCGGGACAGGACCATGCGGCCATCGCGACCCAGAACGTCGTCGAGCGGGAGTTGGCGCAGGAAGGTCTGACCCGCCACGACCTGGGGCGGGAGGCGTTTGGACAGCGCGCCCGCCGCTGGATGGAGGAATATCGCGGCAAGATACGCGACCAGCTCAAGCGGCTCGGCGCCTCCTGCGACTGGACGCGCGAGTGCTTTACGCTCGATGCCGGGCCGGCCAAGGCGGTGCGCACCACCTTCGTCAACCTCTACAATGACGGCCTCATCTATCGCGGCGAGCGCATTATCAACTGGTGCCCGCGCTGCCAGACGGCCATCTCCGACCTCGAGGTCGAGCACCACGAGGCTGATGACCACCTCTGGTACGTCCGCTACCCGCTGCTGGACGACGCCGGAGGGCGCAGCGGCGAATACGTCACCATCGCCACGACGCGCCCGGAGACCATCGTCGCCGACGTGGCCGTCGCGGTGAACCCGGAGGACGAGCGCTACAAGACCGTCGTCGGCAAGACAGCGCTCCTGCCGATCATGGAGCGCCGCATACCGGTCATCGCCGACGAGGCGGTCGACGCCGCATTCGGCACCGGCGCTCTGAAGATCACGCCCGGCCACGACCCCGTCGACTTCGAGGTCGGCCAGCGGCACAACCTGCGCACCATCGTCGCCATCAACCTCGACGCGACCATGAGCGACGAGGCGGGCCCCTACAAGGGCCTGGACCGCTTCGACTGCCGCGCCGCCATCGAGAAAGACCTGGAAAAGGGCGGCTACCTGGTCAAAGTCGAGCCGTACACGCACAGCGTCGGGCACTGCCAGCGCTGCCACACCCTCGTCGAGCCGCTGGTTAGCAAGCAGTGGTTCCTGCGCATGGAGCCGCTGGCGAAGCCGGCTATCGACGCGGTGACCGGCGGGCGCATTCGCTTCGTGCCGGAGCGCTTCACCAAGGTCTATTTGAACTGGATGGAGAACATCCGCGACTGGTGCATCTCCCGCCAGCTCTGGCTTGGCCATCCGATTCCGGTCTGGTACTGCCACGACTGCGACGGCCTGACCGTCACCGTCCTCGACCCCGAGGTCTGCCAGCACTGCGGCTCGAAGCAGATCGAGCGCGACCCCGACGTCCTCGACACCTGGTTCTCCTCCGCCCTCTGGCCGCATTCCACCCTCGGCTGGCCGGACGAGACGGCGGACCTGCGCTACTTCTATCCAACGTCGGTCATGGAGACCGGCTACGACATCATCTTCTTCTGGGTCGCCCGCATGATCATGATGGGCCTCTACAACATGAAGGAGATCCCGTTCCACACCGTCTACCTGCACGGCCTGGTGCGCGACGAGCGCGGCGAGAAGATAAGCAAGTCGAAAGTAACGACGAAGCACCACATTCCCAGCC
>JBEKDP010000254.1:0-2808 GCA_050014295.1 Dehalococcoidia bacterium
TCGGTGCACGGCGTTTGCGGCCTGTGGGGGTTGCTGGCGCTTGGCCTCTTTGCCGACGGCACCTACGGCGCGGGCTGGAACGGCGTTGCGGGCAACGTCAGCGGCCTCTTCTATGGCAATGCCGGGCAGTTTGGCGCGCAGCTAGTCGGGGCCTGCGTGGTCGTGGCTTGGGGCTTTGGCTTGACTGCAGTGGTGTTCGGGGCCTACAAATTAGTGACTTCAATGCGCGTCTCTGCTGAGGCGGAGGTAATCGGCCTCGACGTGCCCGAGTTCGGTGTGTCCGGCTACGGGGGCTTCGTGATGCAGCCCGAGCTGCACGGCTCGATTCCCGCGGAGTTGGTGCAGCGCACGATGCCTGTCGTCAAAGGGGCGGCTTACGCCGGTCCTGGTGGAGGCGGTGGCGCATAGGCCTACAGCGAACAAGCGAGCCGGTAGGCGATAGTTCATGCGGAGTGACAGAATATGAAGAAGATCGAAGCGGTCATCAGACCCGAGAAGCTGCCGCTGGTGCGCAAGGCACTCGAGGATGTGGGCGTACGAGGGATAACCCTCGTTGAGGTCAAGGGGCACGGTGTCCAAAAGGGCATTACGCAACAGTGGCGAGGGACGACCTTCACGCTGGACCTCCTGCCCAAGGTCAAACTTGAGGTCTTTGTTCCGGAGGCAAAGCTGGAGCCGGCGGTCTCGGCAATTAGGGAGGCCGCGCTTACCGGCGAGATCGGCGACGGAAAGATCTTCGTCCTGGAGGTCGCAGAGGCGATTCGCGTGCGCACAGGCGAGCGGGGCGAGGGCGTCCTTTAGGCAAGAGGAGGATGGCATGGACGGGCACGCCACCAACTTGCCGGCTCAGAAACGCTCGACGCGCTAGACGACGACCGCGACCACGAATACGAGGGCAATGGCGGTCTCCACGAACGGGCACAGCTTCATCGGAAGCACCGACGTTCTCGCTCCCGTAAATGCGCTAAGCGCGGCCATCACCAGGAGCATGGCGGCCAAAGCCAGCGGGACATCGAGCGGCCAGCCGCGGACGACGGTGAAAAACCCCAACCCGCCGATGAAAATGAGGGTGAGGCCTTCCGCTATCCACTCCATTGTGATGGTGAGGCGGTTGTCTCGCGAAGTCGGCTCGAAGGCCTTGACGATGGCTGCCGTCGGAAAGAGGTGACCGACACCCCAAAGGGCAATGGCAACAGAGACAATCAGTATCAGCGTGTCTTGCATACTCAAAACTTCCTTCGCCGGAGGATGGCTCCAAGGCGGCTGACGAGAATCAAGTAGAGTGCCCGAAGGGAACGCGACCGCAGCCTACTCGTTTACGGCTACGACCAAGTATCTGAACAACCCGTAGCCCGTCGCACTTGGCTCCGAGTAATCTCTCCAATGAAGCTCGTGACGTCCTTTGACCTCCAAGGGGCGTTCGCGGTCACGCATGGTGCCCTTTGACGCCCCCGCGCCCCACTGGAAAGTCCCTGTAACGGTTCGGCCCTCGTGAATCCGGAAAGCCGCATCGACTGTATTATCACCTCTCGCCCGGACCCAATATGCACTGTCGTTTGTCAGGAACACAGCGTACCCCTTCGCCCGACCGCGCGCGCCAACGAGCTCCTCCAATCGTTGAATGTCCTTCAGGAAGTCATATCGTGCAATGTCTTGCGCTGACTGGTCCAGTAGAGAGAAACTCTCCTTGCCCACCTGCACAGCCAGCTTCCGTGTCTTGTACTTGAGTTCCACGGCGGTAGCGGTGTCGCCATTCGTCAGCCAGATATCGATGTATGCCCGCCCGGGCAGGTCGGGGGACCTCAACTCCAGGCGCAGCTCGCAGCTCTTGTCGCGCTCATGAATTGCCCAGGCGAGCGCGTGCTGAAAGTCGGCCTCCGAATGGAAAACAGGCCTCGAATCGGCGAGGCTGGCAAGTATAGACTCAAGCTCTCTCATCAACATCTGACGCGGCCTCAAGAGAAGAGAGGGCGGGAGACCGGCCAGCCCCTACGACTGCAGGCGGGCAGGCAAGCTCCCCCACGGGTCTACGGCAAATCAAGGATCGCGGAGGACGGCGCCGGTGTGCGCGCCGGTCACGAGGCTGGCGTAGCGGCGCAGCCAGCGGCTCGGCAGGTCGCGCTGAGGCGGCCGCGCCTCGGCTAGTCGCCGCGCGATCTCAGCGTCCGACAGGTCGACGTCCAGCCGGTGGCTCGGGATGTCGATGCTGACGACGTCGCCGTCGCGCAGGGCGGCGATGGGCCCGCCGACCGCCGCTTCCGGCGAGATGTGGCCGATGCAAAGGCCGTGGCTGCCGCCGGAGAAGCGACCGTCCGTGATCAGCCCCACCTTGTCGCCAAGGCCCCTGCCGATGATGCTCGACGTCGGGGACAGCATCTCCTGCATGCCGGGGCCACCTTTGGGGCCTTCGTAGCGGATGACGACGACCTCGCCCGCCTTGACCTCACCCTGCAGGACGGCGGAGGCCGCCTCCTCTTGCGATTCGAAGACGTGCGCGGGGCCGCTGAAGACGAGCATCGACGGCTCGACAGCGCCGGACTTGACGGCGGCCCCCTCCGGCGCCAGGTTGCCGAAAAGGATCGCCAGGCCGCCCGCCTCGCTGAAGGGACGCTCTAAAGGCCGGATGACCTCGGTGTCGCGAATCTCAGCGCCGGCGATGTTCTCGCCCAGCGTCCGCAGCGTGACCGTCCTCTGACTGAGGTCAAGTATGCCCGGCCTGCGGCTGACCTCGTTGAGGATGGCGCTAACGCCGCCGGCGCGGTCGACGTCCTCGAGGTGGACGTTGTTCGCGGGCGCCACTTTGCAGAG
>JBEKDP010000255.1:0-2808 GCA_050014295.1 Dehalococcoidia bacterium
CTTACCGTTGCCGCAGTTCCTATCCTCGTTGAGTCACGCGAATGTGAAGATCGTCTCCTTGGACAACCTGGCCGACATGGCTGTCAACGGGAACAGCGAAAGGCTCGTCGAAATGGCCGACGATGATCCAAGCATCGACCCTGACCAGGTGGCGCAGCAAACGATGGTGAAGACCAAGCTCCAGCAGGCCGTTAGCAACCTACCGGAACGGGAACGGATCATCGTCCAACTCTACTATATCGAGTCGAGATCGTTGAAGAGCATCGGCAAAGCGCTTGGCATCTCCGAGTCGCGGGCCTCCCAACTCCGACAGCGCGCCCTGCGGCGGCTGCGGGCGGCCCTGAACGAAGACATGGAGGAGGCGGCCTGACCCCTGCGCTTATTCCATGGCTCGCCCGCACCGGATCGCCAGTCACTAGCCGGCGCGCGTTATGGAATCCCCGTCCTTTTCCATCGCGATACTCAATAGATACTTGTAGCGGCCGGTTTTGGGGGTTTCCCTATAGGAACGGAGTCTGCGGGGAGCTAACATTTGTCTGAGATGGTCGACACCGGCAACTCCTTCAGGATTGGCGTCGTGGCTCCCGGCCCGCGAAGCGAGAGCTATGCGCACGCCCTAACGCAGGTCGACGGCGCGAAGATCGCCGCAGCGATGGCCGGAACCCGCGCCGCTGCGGAACTGCAGCGGCTGTTTCCGAGCATCGCCCTCCAGCGCGACATCGGCAGTCTGACAAATCGTTTGGATCTGCAGGCGCTGTTGGTCGTCGACCCCGTTTCCGATCTGTTCGGAATCCTCAGGCGAGCACTTCTCTGTAACAAGCACGTCCTCGCCTCGATGGTCTCTCCCATCTCCAGCCGCCAACTGCAGGAACTGTCGTTCCTGGCCCGCAGGCGGTCTCGCCTGCTGATGTTCGTTGAGGAACGGCCCTTTCACCCCGCTCTCGTCTTCCTGCGCTGGATGCTGTCCGGCAAGAGCGGCCTCTGGCATCCTCATTACCTGCGAGGGCTCTTCGCCCCGGGCGCCGGCTATGGTTCGGGAGCCTCCATGGCCGCCCTCGTGATAGAAGAACTCGCGCTATGCGCTCGCCTGCTCGACGCGAATCCCGTGTCGGTCAGCGCTGTCGTCTGCCGCGCGCCCGCTGAGGCCACGCCGGTGGCCGCGTTCATTCACCTTAGCTACCCCGAAGGGCAAATCGTATCCCTTGAGATCAGCCTCGTGGAAGCGCAAGAGGCACGACAGTGGGCGTTGGCGACCTCATCGAAGACGGTCTTCCTTGACGAATGCGATACGCGGTCGCCCCTCAAGATCATCTCGTCGACCTCGGAGCCGGCCTCACACAGCCTGCTTTCCGCCGATCCGCCGGTCCCTCTCACCGATTGGCCGACGGAGAGCTCCGTGACACCGCCGTTTCAATCGACGGACGTCCGGGTTGAGCAACTGCGCTACTTCGTGGAATCGGCCCATAAGCAGGACTTGAAGCACAGCAACGCCTCATTCTGGGCAGAGGTGGCCTCCACCTGGGAGGCAACGCAGGAGTCAATCAACCTCTCAGGCGTGCCCGTGGCCGTGGTCGAGCAATCGCAGAGCGGCAAGGAGCAGGTGGGGGAGCGGCCCAGACTACGCCTGATTCACGGGAAGGGCATGAGCAACGTCGGCGCCCGCAAGAAGCCGGCCCTCACGGTCGTCTCCCGTTAGAGAATCCCACCGTCGGAATCGCAAACCCTCAGTGGGAACTTCCCCCCGGGCCACCGTTGGCAGTGGGTCGTGCTGGCTTTGACGGTTTCTCGCCCTTAGCTTGCCCGTTCTTGGGCACCTCGGTCTGGAGGAGCTCTTCTCGGAGTATGACTATCTCTTCCGGCGCGCAGATGCCGAGCTTGACGCGGTCTCGTTCCACCCCAAGGACCCTAACCAGGATGTTCTCCTTGATGACTATGGCTTGGTCAATCTTTCGAGTCAGAATAAGCATACTACATCCTGAGAGCGGCGCTCTATTGCAGCGTCCGAGCTGCCGGGGGAGCCATCGGCGTCTCTCTTCAATGCTTACTGGCGCCGAATCGTCCCTCGTTCCTGTCCGCAAGGAAATTATCGGCAGGTGAAACGGAATAAGCAGAGGTGCTCACCCCTAGGACAGAGGCATGATTTGGACCCTCGAGGGGAACGCTTCGATGAGTCGGAGATTGGGGGTAGAGGAGGCTGGTCGAACGACCGACGCCTCAGCAGCGCTTTCCCTGGGCTATTGCCAGGAGCTCACCTCGTCAGCGGAGCCGGGCAGGGGCAGTGACGATCTGCGGAGTACCTCTTGAGCGGCCTCAGGCGCCCCCACAGCGACACAGTCGCAATAGGTGGCGTAGATCGACTTGTCCAACAGACGGATTCCATCGAAATTGAGTTGCCCTTCGTGACTCTTCCTCAATTGCAGGAGCCGCCGCAGGCGCCGCAGATACACTCTCTGCAATTCGACACCCAAGCTCTCGATCTGTAGTTGCGGAGAGCCAGACCTGCTAGTGTCTTCGTGCTCGAACCCCGATGCGCTCATCCCTGTCGCCCCGTGCTGTGAACTCTAGACCGCGTGCGATTCCTCGATCATCAACTCCGGAGCTGCCTCCAGGTTGACGATCCCCTTTCGAATGGCGTAGCGAATCAAGTCCGTTCGATTCTGCGCATGCAATTTGCTCATAATGTGAGCCTTGTGCGCTTCGACCGTCTTGACGCTGATGAACAGGCTCTCGGCAATACGCTGGTTGGAGTAGCCTTCGGCGATAAGCTGGAGAACCTCACGCTCCCGGCTGGTCAGCAGCTCATAGCCG
>JBEKDP010000256.1:0-2802 GCA_050014295.1 Dehalococcoidia bacterium
CGGAGGCCATCCAGCCGGCGGAGGACGAGAGGTTGACAATGTTGCCGCTGCCACGCTCGATCATGTGTGGGAGGACGGCGCGGGTGCAGTAGAAGGTGCCCGTCAGGTTGACGCCGATAACCAGGTCCCACGTCTCGTCGCTCATCTCCCAGACCGGCTGCAAGCGGTTAATGCCCGCGTTGTTGACCAGGATGTTGATTCTGCCGTGCTTCTCCAGCGCGAGGTCGACCAGCCGCTGCACCTGTTCCTTGCTGGCTACGTTCACCTCCAGGCCGACGACCTCACGGCCGGCCTCTCTGCTCATAGCCTCTGCCGTCTCTTGGACGCGACGCGCATGCGCGTCGCTTATCACCACTTCTGCCCCTTCCTGCAGGAAGCGCCGCGCAACCGCCTGTCCGATCCCGGCGCCGGCGGCAGCCGTCACAAGGGCGACCTGTCCATCCAGCTGACCCATGGCTAAACCTCCCTTGCCTTGTAGACACCGCCTCGCCGAGGGTATCTGCTGTAGTCGGGGTCGCGACGTTCCAGGAACGCGTTCTTCCCTTCGTCCGCCTCGCCGCTGCGGAAGAAGTCGGGCGCGAACTCGCCTACCCAGTCGCGCAGGGAGCCCTCGCGCAGGGGGTCATAAACAGATCGGAAGTTGGCCTTAAGGATCTTCAGACAGCTAGGGCTCTTCGCCATCAACTCGCCGCACCAGCGGTCGACCTCGGCGTCGAGCTTCTCCTTCGGCACGACGGCGTTCACCAGCCCCATCGTCAGCGCCTCCTGCGCCGAGTAGGGCCGACAGAGCATCCATATCTCCCGCGCTTTCTTCTGCCCGACGACCTGCGTCAGATACGTCACCCAGTGGCCCGACGCCGGGCTGCCGATGCGGGGGCCGACCTGGCGGAAGGTAGCGTGCTCAGCGGCGATGGTCAGGTCGCAGAAGTAGGCCAGGTGATTGCCGCCGCCAACGGCGTGGCCATTCACGCGTGCGATGACCGGCTTCAGGCAGTCCTCGATGCCGGAGTGAGGGTCGAAGTCGGGGCTGCCCCAACTGCCCTCCTGCTGGATCTCGGCCAGCCACTTGACGTCACCGCCGGCGCAGAACGCGCGGTCGCCCGCACCGGTCAGGACGATTACGCCCACGCTGTCGTCGGCGTTGGCGTCGTCGACGGCAGCGCGCATATCGGCCAGCGTTTGTCCCGTGAAGGAGTTCATGGCGTCGGGCCGGTTGATGGTGATCCAGGCAGCACCCTGAACGCGGTGGTGCTTCTGATAAAGGACGTCCTTGAATTGCAGGTCAGTCACGTCAGAACCCTCCTTGTCGATGCTCTCCGTCGCGTCGACTTCTGATTGAGGATGTGGACGATGTTGGTGAACCCTGCTGACCTTAACGCGACGGCAAGGCCACCATGGCCTTTCCGGGGGACGCCTGTTCGCCGGCCCTCTCCGTTCAGATGATTCAGCTCTAAAGGCAGAGCCGATGCAGGCGCGCGGAGAGAGGGGGAGTATCTCTCCCTTATATCGTATCCGACCTACCCCGCGGCAGGTCGAGGCCCGCCCGCGCGATGATGTCACGCATGACCTCCGACGCACCGGCACCGATTGTCCCCTGAACAGCGTCAAGATAGCCGTGGGCGACGATGCCACCGAGCACCGTCCTCGCCGACGCCGGCAGGAGTCCGCCGTACAGTCCGACGACCTCCATTGCGACCGCCCCAAGTCGCTGCGTCATCTCGGTGTTGAACGCTTTGACCAGTGCCGCCTCGTAGGTCAGCGTACGGCCCTGACTGCGCAGCCACTGCGCCCGATACGTCAGCAGGCGCGCCACCTCGAACTCGACCGCCAGGTCGGCGAGGCGCTGGCGCAACGTTGTGTCTTTGCCAAGCGGCCGACCGTCCTTCAGCACGCGCTTCGCGTACTCGAGAACCGACTCGAACAGGCGGCGCTGACTGCACCAGTGATAGAGCGCCAGCCGCTCCGACGCCAGCGCCGACATCACGATCTGCCATGCCCGGTTCTCCTCGCCCACCAGCCAGCGACGGGGCACGCGCACGTCCTCGAACGTCACTTCCGTGAACCAGCAAATATCCAACAGATTAGGGAGAGCGCGAACGGAGACGCCGGGCACATCCATCGGCGTCAGAAAGAGGGAGAGAGCCCGATGCCGGGGGGCATCGGGCTCGGTGCGAGCCAGCAGCCAGCAGTATTGAGAGATGTCGGCGCCGCTAGTGTAGACCTTCGCCCCGTTTATCACGTAGTCGTCGCCGTCGAGCACCGCCCGCGTCCGGAGCGACGCTAGGTCAGAGCCCGCTTCCGGCTCCGTGTAGCCGAGGCATACGTCGGCCTCGCCGCGGGCGATTCTTGGCAGGACCTCTTTCTTCAGCTCTTCGTTGCCCCAGGCCAGCAGTGTCGGCGCGATTATCGTCCGGCCCATGCTCTCCGCGCCGGGCACGTTGTGATACGCGAGCTCCTCATCCACGATCATCTGGTAGACCAGGGGCTTGCCGCCGCCGCCGTACTCGACAGGCCAGCTCAGAGCCAGCCAGCCCTTGGCTCCGAGCTTCAGCTCAGCCTCCCGCGACGGCATATAGCCCGGGACGTGCGGCTCCGGCGTGGGCAGGCTCGAACCGTCGGGGAGGGCGCTGGAGTGACGGTCGAGCGGGTACTCCCGGTCCAGAAATTCGCGAACCTCGCGCTTGAAGGCCTCTTCCTCCGGAGAAAACCTGAAGTCCATTGGCCGGCAATCCTTCCTGGATGCTCAAGACGCGACAGGCACGAACACCACGTCGTTCGGCGTCCAATCAACCAAGCGGCGGA
>JBEKDP010000257.1:0-2784 GCA_050014295.1 Dehalococcoidia bacterium
GCATCACCTTTATCTCCGCTCCCAGGTGACGGGCGATCTGACCGCCACGCTCCCCGGCCGCTTGGCCTGCCAGGTCCGGGTCGAATGCGAGGACGATGTTCTCGGTAAGCTGGCGCAGCAGGCTGAACTGCCGCTCCGTGAGGGCGGTGCCCATGCTGGCGACGACGTTCCCGTTCCCGTGCTGATGGGCGGCAATGACGTCCATATAGCCTTCCACGATTACAGCCAGATCGGCGCGGCGGATGTGTTCGAGTGCCCGGTCGAGGGCGTAGAGAACAGCGCCCTTATCAAAAATCGGCGTTTGGGGCGTATTCAAGTACTTTGGCCCGTCGCTGTCAGCGCTCGTGCTTGCCTCGCTCGGCAGTATCCGCGATCCGAAGCCGACCGTCCGGCCCCTCTCGTCGCTAATCGGAACTACCAGCCGATGCCGGAAGCGGTCGTAGAGGCCGCGCTCGCCCTCAACCAGGAGCCCCGCCTTCACCAGCTCCGCCTCGCTGAAGCCGCGCCCCTTGAGGTGCTCCCGCAGCGCGTCCCAGGAGTCGGGCGCGTACCCGATGCGGAACGACTGCGCCGTCTCCCGGTCGATGCCGCGCATTGTCATATAGTCGAGGGCGCTCTCGCCCGCCCGCGTTCCCAGCGCGTTCTGGAAGAACAACGCCGCCGCCTCGTTCGCCTTTCGCAGCCGGTCCCTCTCCGTCTCCTCGGCGACGGCGCTCTTTCGGCCGAGTCCGATTCCTGCCCGCTCCGCCAGCAGACGCAGCGCGCCCGCGAAGTCCAGGTTCTCCTTCTTCATCACGAAGGCGAAGATATCGCCGCCGGTGGCGCAGGCGCCAAAGCAATGCCACGTCCCTCTATCGGGGAAAACGAAGAAGGAGGGCGTCTTCTCCACGTGGAAAGGACAGACCGCCTTGAAATTGCGCCCTGCTCGTTGCAGGCTCACCGACTCGCTGATCACGTCAACGATGTCTAGCCGCTGCTTGATCTCTTCGCTCGGATTCATCAGTGCTCCGCGCCCGCGGTTCGCTCTTGCCGTTGACCGTTGAAGTCTAGCAGACCGGAAGGTGCCCCACCAGAGGGAAGTCCGCTGCTGGAGCGGATCATGGGCGCTCGTCGGCTAATGAAGTGAAGCGGTGGCTGTCGCCGCGACCGTGGCAGTTGCCGTGGGCGTACCGCCTGAGAACGTGACAACGAGCCTGTTGTTGGTGTCGTTAGTCTCCGGTATCTTGCCGTTCGGATCGACGATTACCAAGACCTGCCCCGGGGCGCCTAGCGTGAGGTACCCTGTCTTGATGTCGATGCTGGCGCCCGGCTTCAGGGTCTGCGGAGCGGCGCTCGTCGAGTTGAGCAGCTTGGCCCCTGACGCATCGAACACACCCACGTCGATGGCGGTCGCGGTCAGCGTGCCCGTGCCCTGGTTGGTCACGGTAACTACGAGGTAGCCTCCCGACACCAGCCAGTTGCTTACGACGAGGTCGGGAAGGGTGGGAAGTGCGGTGGTAGTGACGGTGACTGTGAGTTCCGGCGTCGGCGTCGTCTCCTCAGCGGTGGCGACGGCGACACTGGTGGGGGCAACGGCTAGCGGTATCTCCTCGGGCGTGGCGACGGCGAGGCTGGCGGCATCGCCCTGAAGGTCGAGGGACGAGGCCATGACCCACCCATGAAGCTTGGAACGCGGGGGGTAGACTATCTCCAACCACTCACCGTCTTCGCTCTTGCCGTCGACGGTCACCTGACCGCCCCGGCGCAGGACGCCCAGCGCCTGAGTGGTGTTGCCGGGGCCGTTGCGCACGTTGACGGTTGCGTTTGCTGTTCCCGTCACGCCTTCGCCGGCCGCGACTTGGTCTTGGCCTTCCGCCGGCGTCTGCGTGGCGAGTTTCACCGCGCTGTTCTGCCCGCCGCCGCTGCCGACGCTGAATGCGATCACGCCAACCACGACGAGCAACACCGCGAAAGCTGCCGCCAGACCTGCGAGGACGAATGGGTTACGAAGGACGGGTGTATTGGCTTGCTTTGGAGGTGGTCTCATCTCTCTCGAGCGGGGGTGTGGCTCCGCCGGTCGGCAGGCTCGCAGCCTATTCTAGCAGAAGGACGGCGTGAACTGTAGCGCAACATGAATCGGGCCTAGACAGGGCCGGCTGCCGCATCAAAGCCCAGCGGTCGGGCGAGGTCAGCCGCGAACGTATCCGTCATGCCGGCCACGTAGTCGGCCGCTCGTCGGGCAGGAGGGTCCTCCGACCGCGCGAAGTCGGAGGTTATCTCCTCCGGGTGAGCAACGTAGTATTCGAACAGGAACCGCACCAGCCGCTTGGCGCCCACCGCCTCCCGCTGCGCCGTCTCCCAGAGGTAGACGCGCTGGAACATGAATTCGCGCAACTCATCCGTTGCCGCCAGCACCTCGGCGCTCATCCCGATCGCTGGCACGCTGCCGTCGGAGAGCAATCCCGTGGCCGCCCACGATTGGTCGACGATGTCACAGACCAGCGTGTTGATGCGCTGCGAATGTCCGCTGCCTAGGACCTGTCGTACCCTCTCCGGTAGATCTTCATCTGCCAGCAGTCCCGCCCGGATCGCGTCGGCTATGTCGTGGTTCAGATACGCGACCGTATCGGCGACCCTCGCGATCTGGCCTTCCAGCGTGGATGGGAGCTCATCCGACCCGATGAGAACGCCCTCGCGCGACTTCGAATGGTGAAGGATGCCGTCGCGCACTTCCCACGTGAGGTTGAGTCCTAGCCCGCTGCGCTCCAGGCATTCCACTACCCGTAGACTTTGCTCGTTGTGGGC
>JBEKDP010000258.1:0-4145 GCA_050014295.1 Dehalococcoidia bacterium
GCCGCTCTTCCTCATCCTGATCGGCCGCCACGCCCAGTGGACGGGCGGCATCGAGCTGTTCAACGAGCTGCGGGGCAACGTCGAGCGCGCACTGGAGTGGATCTCGAAGTACGGCGAGACTGGCGATGACGGTTTTGTTCGCTATCGGTCGGGGTCGGAGCACGGCCTTGTCAACCAGGGTTGGAAGGACTCCGGCGACGCCATCGTCAATGAGGACGGCGAGCTTGCGAAACCACCGATCGCCGTCGTCGAAGTACAGGGATACGTCTACCTTGCCAAGACGCTGATCGCCCAGCTCTACCGTCGGGTCGGCGATCCGGAGACGGCCGCGCGACTAGAGCGGGAGGCCGAGGCGCTGCGCCTGCGCTTCAACGAGAGTTTCTGGCTCAAGGACAAGGGCGTCTATGCCCTGGCTCTCCAGGATGGGGGCAGGCCCGACGCCGTGGTCGCGTCGAATGCCGGCCAGGTCCTCTGGTCGGGCATCGCCGATCCGGAGAAGGCGCGCCGGACGGCAGAGCGCCTGATGGCGCCGGACATGTTCAGCGGCTGGGGGATCCGCACTCTCTCCGAAAAAGAGCGGCGCTACAACCCCGTCGGCTATCACGTCGGGACGGTCTGGCCACACGACAACTCCATGATCGCAGCGGGCTTCCGCCGCTATCGCCTCGACCACGAGGCGCGCCGGGTCATGGTGGGAATCATGGAGGCAGCCACCTACTTCGATAACTACCGGCTGCCCGAGCTGTTCGCCGGCTTCTCGCGGGACGACTACGAGGTGCCCGTCCACTATCCGGTCGCCTGTCACCCGCAGGCCTGGGCCGCAGGCTCGATCCCCTACATGGTGGAGACGGCGCTCGGCCTGGTGCCGGAGGCGTTCGAGCGGCGGCTGCGCATCGTGCGCCCGATCCTCCCCGATTTCGTCCGCCGCGTCGAGTTGCACGGCCTGCGGGTGGGAGATGCGCTGGCCGACCTCCGGTTCGAGTGCATCGGCGAGACGCGGACGGCCGTCGAGGTGCTGAAGATCGAGGGAGACCTGGAGGTGCTCGTCCAGCCCTCAACGTCCTCAGAGCAAGCGACCGATCACGGGGCTATGTGAGGGCGCTGCCTATAAGGCCGCCCAGCAGAATGCACAGGACCGCCGCCGTTATCAGCACGAAGACGCGGTCCCCCTCGCGGAGGAAGAGGAAAAGGCTCATCGCCACCCGCGCGATCGGCGTGAGGATAAGGGCCAGCAACCCTAGGCGGATGAGCGAATTGCCGTCGGCGCGGGCAATGCCGCGCAGGATAGAGCCGAAGTTCGCCGCCGCCCGCTGCTGGTCGACGAGACTGCTCAGCGATTGGCCGCTTCCGCCCCCTTTCACCAGGAAGAGCGCCAGCCCGGCCAGGGTGATCGCCGACGCCAGCAGGACGCCGAACAGGAGAACGCGGCTTATCCATATCTCCATAGGGCGGCCGCCGTAGCGAACAGGACTCGACGACAAATCTTCCATCTATGCCACCCCCAGTCCGCGTAGGAGCATCTCGACGCCGAAACCGAGCAGCACAGGGACGAATATCAGGCGCACGGCCACGTTCGGGAAGCGCAACAGCAACTGCGCCCCGGCCGAAGCGCCGACTAGTACGCCCAGCGCCACCGGCGCCGCCACCGCCGGCACGATGTCGCCGCGCCAGAAGTAGACACCCGCGCTCGCCGCCGCCGTCACGCCGATCATGAAATTGCTCGTCGCCGTTGACACCTTCATCGGCAGGCGCATGAGGATGTCCATTGCCGGTACCTTCATCGAGCCGGCGCCGATTCCAAGCAGCGCCGAGAAGACGCCGGCGAAGTACATCATCGAGAGGCCGGCTGGCACGCCGCGCACCTGGTAGGCTACCTCATCGCCAATAATGTGGTCAGGGTAGCTGCCTGACAATCGCAGCACGTTCGCCAGCCGGTCGTTGATAACGCCGTGCGGAAGCTCTTCGCCCAGACGTCGCGCCATTAACGCAGCCGAAGCGAGCTGCACGACGCCGAACAGGACGAAAAGGGTCCCGAGCGGGAGGTAGGTTGTCAAATAGGCGCCGCTCAACCCGCCGAGCGTCGTTCCCAGTTCCAGCAGCATGCCGATGCGGATGTTAGTCAGGTGGTCGCGGACGAACGCGGCAGCGGCGCCGCTGGACGTGGCGATAATCGAGACGATGCTTGCGCCGACGGCCACGCGAATGTCCAGGCCGAACCCGATGGTCAGCAGGGGCACGATGAGCGCGCCACCGCCCAGGCCCGTCATTGAGCCCAGCAGCCCCGCTGCTATGCCGGCGCCGAAGATGGCGGCGATGGACAGGTCGGCGTTGGACATGATGCTCCGTTATCCGTCTTCGCTGCTGTCCCCAGTGTCCCCGACCGCCCCCGAGCGCGTCAAGGGCGGCGCCGAGGCGGTGGTCTGGAACATCCGCGGCCCCCGCAGCGCTGACATGACGATGCCGACCGCCACCACGACCACGGCGGCATACATCGCGATGTGGAGGCCGTTCAGGAACACCGGCGTTACCTTGCCGACGAGGGTCGGGTCGCTGACGGCCGCGTCGAGGTCCCCCTTCAATCCGTGCGCCGTGAGCTCAGAGGTGACGATCGTCCCCCAGACGCCGATTCCCAGCGAGCTCCCAGCGTTGCGCACTGTCGCGACGAAGCCCGAAGCCGCCCCATAATGCTCGCGCGGCACCGACCCGAAGATGAAGGCGTTGTTCGGCGATTGGAACATCCCTAGAGGCCGGCCGTGGATAGGCCGCGTGAGCCGTAGTGGTCGGAGAGGCGCCCGCTGATCGGCGCAGCCACCGCCATCGCCAGCGGCACGGCGGTCAACAGCACGCCGGCTGTCCTCACGCTCAGGCCGAGGGCGAGTTGGAGATAGAAAGGAATGAGAAAGAGAATCGCCTGTTGACTCGTGAAGGCGCAGAAGCTGGCCGTGCAGCCGGCCGAAAAGCCCCATACCCGGAAGAGGCTCAGGCGGATCGTGGGATAGGCGTTTCTCAGCTCTACGGCAACGAACGCGATCAGGAGCGGCGCGCTGACGGCGAACAGCGACACGATGATGGCCGAGCTCCAGCCGTCGGTTGGCCCGCGGTTGAGCGCGTAGAGGAAGGCGAACAGAAAGGCCGCCCAGAGAACGGCGCCCAGCCAATCGAAAGGCTCCATTCTCCCCTTCCGTGGCTGGGAGATGCGGGATTCCCTCAGCACAAGCATCGCGTAGGGGATGCCGACCAGCCCCACCGGGATGGCGATGAAGAAGATGGAACGCCAACCGAGGGCATCGGTGAGAAGCCCGCCGATGGTCGGTCCCGCCACGAGCCCGGCAGCGACGATCGTCCCGCTCAGCCCTAGCGCCTTCCCCCGCTCCTGATCAGGGAAGACGGCCGCCGTGATGGCGATGCTGTTGGCCTGAAGCATCGCCCCGCCGACGCCTGCCAGCGCGCGCGCAAGACCCAGCTCCGCGACGCTGTGGGAGAGGGCTGCCCCCAGGTTTCCCACGGTGAAGACAGCGAAACCCGCCACGTAGATGTTCTTGCGCCCGACCAGGTCGGCGAGGCGGCCGAAGACAAGGAGCAGAGATGTGATCGTCAGAAGGTAAGCGAGGATCACCCACTGGACCGCGTCGAAGCCCGTATTGACCCCGGCCATGATCCGGGGCAGGGAGATGTTGACGATGCTGACGTCCAGGGTCGACATGAAGATGCCGATAGAAACGGCGCCGAAGGCCCACCACTTGTGGTTCGGGCCCTCGGTTGCACGTCGCAACCTCGACGGCCTTCGCTTAGACCCCTGCAATAGCGCCCCCTTGGTCCTCCCTGGAGACCCTCTCATTCCCAAGAGTAGCGGACGTTGCCCTTGGCTTTCAAGCCAGGGGGCCGACAAGCTATACTGAGCCTATGGGCAGAATGATAATCGTTCGCTACTGGGGCGAGACGGAGCCCCCCTGGGAACGAGGTAACGTCCCCTGGATCGCTCGCCTCGCGGTGCGCTGGCTGATAACCATGCTCGCGCTTGCCGTCGCCGCCTGGCTCGTCCGTGGCGTCGATGTCGATGGCTGGCGGGCATTGGTCCCCGCGGCCTTCATCTTCATGATTGCCCGCGCCTTCCTCCGTCCCCTTCTCATCGTCCTGACCTGCCC
>JBEKDP010000259.1:0-2707 GCA_050014295.1 Dehalococcoidia bacterium
CGAGGCGAGGGACTGCTGCGGCTTGCCGTCGTCGTGGCGGTCTTCTTGTCGATCACGGGTCTCGCCGTGTTCTTCCGCTTCCACCAGTTCGACCACGTCCCGGAGAACGCCGCTGGCATCGAGGCGGACATCGCGGACAACGTCCAAGACATCCTCCACGGGCAACTCTATATCTTCATGCCGAGGAGGATCGGCGAGGGTGGACAGCTGTACTTCACAGCCGGCCTCGTGAAGTTCCTCGGTATGCCGCTCGATTACAACGCGATCAAAGCGACCACGGCCGTCGCCGGCATGTTGGCTGTCGGGGCCACCTACCTGCTGCTGCGGGAGGTGTTCTCCGACCGGCTGGTGGCGGTTGTCGGCGCGCTGTTCATGGCGGTGGCCCACTGGCCGGTGACCGTCAGCCGCCTGGCCTTGACGATGGGTTCGGCGCCGCTGTGGGCTGCTCTAGTGCTTCTCTTCCTGATCAGAGCGCTGAAATACAACCGAACGAACGACTTCCTCCTCTGCGGTCTGAGCGCCGGTCTCGGTCTGTACTTCTATCAAGGCTTCCGGGCGGTGCCCTTCCTGATCGCCGCCTGTTTGGGCGTCAAGATTCTCATCGCCCTTCTTCGGAGAGATTGGAAGGGGGGTCTTGGTATTGTGGGGCGCGGCCTTCTCCTCGGCACCATGCTCGTAATCGTTTTTGCCCCGATGGCGCGCGCCTGGCACGACGACCCCACCTACTATATGGCGGCGGTGCGCAGTCGTGCCACCGGCGAGGGCATGGACACTGAGTACAACGTTCTCGGCCGCTTCGCCCGCAACGTTCAAAACGCCTTCTACATGTTCAACTGGAGGGGCGACGGCAATAACCAGAACAACATACCGGGGAGGATCGCGCTTGACCAAGGGATGGCGGCGATGCTCCTCGTCGGTGCCGCGCTTGCCATCTCCGCGTGGCTGCGTTCCCGGCGAAACCTGTTACCATACTTGCTACTCGTCTTCTTGGCCTTCCTTCTGCCTTCGGCACTCGCGTTAGCCTTTCCGGGAGAGAACCCCAGCTTTGGCAGGACCGCGGGCGTAATCCCGCTTGCCTTTGGTTTCATCGCCTTGCCCGTCGCTTTCGTCCTCTCCACGCTTTGGCGCGCTTTCTCGCGGCGGCTGGGGCCGGCCGTCGCCTCTCTTGCGCTCGTTGGCCTGATGATTCCCCTCGCAGTTTCCAACTATAGCTGGTATTTCCATGACTACTCCGCATCATATGATTCTCTGTCTTACCCGACCTCGGCGGTCGCAGAGGCAGTCCAGGAGGGGATGAAAAACAATCGCGCAATTCAGACGGTCTTCGTCATCGGCTACCCAGGTTGGCTCGACCCGCGGGGAGTGCGCGTGGAGCTAGGAGAGCCCGACTGGTTGAAAGGCGTCTATCCTCTTCCCGACTCGCCGCCGCGGGGCGCGCTTTACGTGCTTGCGCCGGACGATATCGAATCACGTCAGCGGCTGGAGGCGATCTACCCCGATGGTCATCTGCAGTGGCACTTTGGGCGGTGGGGCGAGGGAGACGCATTCTTGCTGTTTACGCCGACGCCATCGCCCTAGGTCGCTGCCGGCCGCCGTACCGTCTGGCCAATTGACAGGCTTTGCGCCCGTTAAGTACAATTCTTCTGCCGACAGCCAGGGGCGGTTAGCTCAGTTGGTACGAGCGCTTCCTTCACACGGAAGAGGTCACAGGTTCGAGCCCTGTACCGCCCACCAGTTTCGAGCAGAGGCTCGACGGTCTCTGCCCGAGACGGCTGTCCCCTTGCCGAAGTGGCGGAATGGCAGACGCGCTACGTTCAGGGCGTAGTGTCCGCAAGGGCGTGTGGGTTCAAATCCCACCTTCGGCACCACTTTTCGCTTAGCGGACGAAGAGCGGGCCCAGCGAGGCCCCTCCTCGTTCTCGTTCTTGTGGGCGCTCGTAGCTCAGCTGGATAGAGCGCAGCCCTGCGGAGGCTGAGGTCGTGGGTTCGAATCCCGCCGAGCGCGCCACTTTCGCCTACGATGACTGAGAGCGGCAGGAGCGTGCAGAAGCCGGCGACCTGCCGTTCCTTTCGTCTTCACCTGCCGCCGAAGTTCCGACGAGGGAGAGTGATGGGATGAGGTCAGCTTCCTTCAGGGTCATGATCTTACTCGGCCTCGTCGCCGCTTCCGTCCTTGCCGGCGCTCTTGCCGTGAACTGCGGTGGCGGCGAAAAGGAGAGCGGGGAGAAGACCACGGCGACGGCCGCTGCCACGGCCACCGCCAGGGCCGCGCCCACGCCCGTGCCCAGCCCAACTCCCGATATCAGGAGCATCGATCTGTCTCAGCAGAGCGACGTGGCGGCGCTGACTCAGCGCCTCGGCGGCGAGGTCGACCCGGAGACCATCATTTACTCGGATCTGACCGGCGATGGCCGGGATGAGGCGGTCGTGCCCATCTCTTCCGGCGGGACGGCCGGCGATCCGGCGTTCATCGTTCTCGGCTACAGCGACGGAAAGCTCGTGCCACTGCTGACGGAGGTGCCGGCAGAGGGCTCGGTCCAGGTTGCGGTGGTCAACCAACAACTAGTCGAGTCCGTGCCCGTGTACTCGGCGGGAGACCTCCCCGGATTCCCTACGCAGATAAAGAAGCTCTACTACGCCTGGAACGGCAGCAGCTTCGTCATCGCGAAAGAACAGACGGTCCCGAACCCATCCCAACCGCCGAAGCA
>JBEKDP010000260.1:0-2701 GCA_050014295.1 Dehalococcoidia bacterium
GGCACGGCTCAAGAGTCACGTACAGCGTCGAGTCGCGCGCGGCGTCGCCCGCCTGCCGGATGGCGACGACCTCCGCGTGGGGGCCGCCCGGCGGCTGCGTGTGCCCCTCGCCGACGACGCGCCCGCCCTTGACCAGCACGGCGCCGACCGCCGGGTTGGGGCTGGTCGTGCCGAGCGCCTCACGCGCCAGGCTGAGCGCCCGCTGCATGTAGTCCGTCGTTGGAGACGCCTTCATAGCGTCCGCATCGCTTTCGAAGGAACGATTTCTTGCTATTCTAGCCGTTCTCGCGCTTGAAGTCCTCGTGGATACGGCTCGGCGTCGGCTCCTGCTGCCCCTGGTACTTGCTGCCGAGCCCCGGCGAGCCGTAGGGACGGTCGACGGGCGTGGTGAGGCGCAGGAACGATATCTGGCAGATCTTCATGCCGCAGTACACAGCGATGGGCAGCGGCGCGGCGTTGGCGAGCTCCAGCGTCAGCTTGCCGCTGAAGCCGGGGTCGACGTAGCCGGCGGTGGCGTGGACGAGCAGGCCGAGGCGTCCCAGCGAGCTGCGGCCGTCGAGGCGGGCGACGAGGTCGTTGGGGACGGTTATCGTCTCCAGCGTGTTGGCGAGGACGAACTCGCCGGGGCGGATGAGGAACGGCTTGTCGCTCTCGACCTCGATGAGCTCCGTGCAGTCGTCGGAGGGCTGGCGGACGTCGATGTGGGGGCGGTCGGTCTCCTTGAAGACGCGGAAGAGGCGGTCGAGGCGGAGGTCGACGCTGGAGGGCTGGATGGCGTCCGGGGCCAGCGGCTCGATGCTGAGCCGTCCGGCGGCCAGCTCCTCGCGGATGGACCTATCGCTGAGAACCACCATCGCCCCTCCTCAGCGCCCATTCTAGCACCCCGCCGGACCGGCCGGAAGCGACGCAGCCTGAAGCGTTAACTATTTTTTCGCAGCCGCGTTATATAAACATCAGGAGGTGCCCCATGCGTGTACGTCTGACGTTGCTCTTGGTTTGCGCGGCCCTTTCTCTGCCCTGGCGCGCCGAAGCCGCCAGGCCCACCCCGACGCCGGCAGCCACCGGCAGCATCGAGGGGTCGGTGGTGAGCGCTCAGCCCTACCCCAATCCCGGCACACCGCTGGCCGGCTGGCGTGTCCTGCTTGGGACCAATGATTGCAGGCTCATTTCTTCGGCGGTCACCGATGCCGACGGAGTCTATCGTTTTCCGGATCTCGATCCCGGAACGTACACCGTCGAGATCGCCTTCGACCAGCCATACGGGCAAGGATGGGAGTTGCTGGAACCGTCGCCACGAATCGGCGTCTGTTGGGGCGGCGGACAAGGCGCCATCATGGTGGAAGCCGGCCAAGCCGCCGCCGCTAACACGATCAAAGTAGCCTTGATAAACGACCCCCGAGGCTACTTCGGTAGCGTGTTCAACGACGCCAACGAGAACGGCAAGCGGGATGGTGGCGAAAGCGGGTTCGCTACTTCCATGCGCGAGCTAGACTCTGACATCATTATTGAATTCGCGACGGACATGGAGGGGAACTTCCGCAGCGTGGAAAGCGCGACACCCAATGACCCCAGAGTGCCTCCTCCACCGCGATTGAGCCTCACGACCTGTCCGGCCTCTCCAACGGAGCGCGCTAATCGCAGCGGCTATCGCATCACGGCGCCCGTACCCAGTTCCTGCGGTAGCAATGGATGCATAACGCAGGTTGCTGATCAGGTTTTCCAGTGCCCGGACTTCGGTGTACACCTGGTTGATCCGAACCCCGCCTACTTTGTCGGCGAAGTCTGGGTGAACGCCGCACCGGTGGCGGCGGGAACGCTTGTGACTGCCTGGATAGGCAGCACGGCGTGTGGAGAAGGATATGTCTGGGGTAATGGCCCGTTGTCCTGGTACGACGTTATTGTCCGCTCCGCGAACACGAGGGCGGGATGTGGAGCGGACGGCGCCGAAGTCCGGTTCACACTCAACGGGCAGAGCACTCCGGCGGTCGGGTATTGGCACGTGAGGGACATGCAGGAACCTGAACAGCAGGTCGATATCATCGTTGGGCCTCCGTTCGCGGTGTACGATATTGAGGTAGCGACGACGCCAACAGACGAGCGCAGGGAGAGGTCCGTCCAGGCATACGTTGGCAATACGCTATGCGCCGAGGGCCGGGCGTCCGCTTCCGGCATAGTGCGCTATCCACGAGTTACGCTCCCTATCCCGCCGGAAAGCTTGCATGCGGGCTGCGGCAGCGAAGGGGCAACCGTCCACTTCGTCGTTGACGGGGTCGCGAATCCCCAGACGGTCATTTGGTCAGCAGGAAAGCACGACCTGATCCTTACCCCGGCCACGCTGCAGCAGCCGAACACCGGCTCTGGCGCAGCCGAAGGCAGGAGCCAGCTTCCCATCTGGGCTGGATTGGGGCTGGTAGCCCTTGCGGCTGTTGCCGCCTTGTCCGGGTTCGGTCTGCGGAGGAGTGCTAGATAGGAGCGACGGCTGGGGGCACGTCAGCGGGGAAAGCCGCGGGCGGCCTTTACGTTGTCGATCTGGTCGGCGTGATCGCGGCTGTGGACGTAGATAAACGCCGCCCACTCTTTGCAGTTCAGGTCGCCGAAGAACGGGTGATATGCCGTCGCCTCCGACGCCGGGCCGTCGGGGACCGCCGCCACGGCCGCCCGCACCTCATCGTAGGCACGCGCAACGCCGTCACGCAGCTCC
>JBEKDP010000261.1:0-2673 GCA_050014295.1 Dehalococcoidia bacterium
CGTGTGAAGACGCGGTTCGGGTGCGTGGCCAGAAAGCGCAGCAGCTCATACTCCTTGAAAGTCATCTCCACGAGGGCGCCGCCGACGAAGACCCTGTAGCCCACCAGGTCGATGGCGAGGGCGCCCTGTCGCAAAACGTCCGGCGAGTCCGTGCCCTGGCGGCGCTCCAGCATGTGGCGCACGCGTGCCTCCAGCTCGCGCGGACGGAGGGGACGGAGGGCAAACTCGTCGACGGCGAGGCCGCCGGCGTTCTCCGCGAGCTGCTTCTCCGTCAGAATGGCCAGGATCGGCGTCTCGTCGGCGGGAGACAGCAGCCCCGCGAGGTCGGGGACAGCGCGGAGACTGGACACGTCAACGACGACGGCCCGCGGCGACGCCTCAGAGCGCAGACGGGCGGGCGCCTCCGCCAGGGCATAGACAGCCGTCTCGTAGCCGGCGTCCTCCAGCTTCCGCGCCATTTGGCCGGCATCATCGCCTTCGCCGATGATGAATATCTTCTGCACGATCTCCAACATGGCGGAACCTCGTCCGCCGCCATCGTAGCCACCAAGTATAGCAGACCGCTCCCTTCCCCGGAACGGCGCCGCGCTTCCCGACGTGTACAACTGAAGCAAGCGCCGTGTATAATAAACGTTCGATATGTCTTCCGTTGAAGTCGTTGGTCTCAGCAAGCATTTTGGGCCGCTCGTCGCCGTTGACGATGTCAGCTTTCAGGTCGAGGAGAGCGAGGTCTTTGGCTTCCTCGGGCCGAACGGCGCCGGCAAGACCACCACTATCAATATCCTCTGCACCCTAATGCGGCCCACGTCCGGCTCCGCCAGGGTCGCCGGCTACGACGTCGAGTCGCAGCGCAACGCCGTGCGCCAGTCGATAGGGCTCGTATTCCAGGACCCCAGCCTCGATGAGCAGCTCACCGCGTTGGAGAACCTGCGCTTCCACAGTCACGTCTACAACGTCCCGGGGAATGTGCGCTCATCGCGGATCGAAGAGGTACTGAACGTCGTCGAGTTGTGGGATAGGCGCGATGCCGTCGTTCGCACCTTTTCCGGCGGCATGAAGCGACGCCTGGAGATAGCGCGCGGCCTTCTCCACCATCCGCGCGTTCTCTTCCTCGACGAGCCGACCATCGGCCTCGACCCGCAGACGCGAGAGCACATCTGGACATACATCCTCCAGTTGCAGCGCGCCCACGAAATCACCATCTTCATGACGACGCACTACATGGAGGAGGCCGAGCACTGCAACCGGATCGCTATTATCGACCAGGGCAAGATTGTGGCGCTCGACACCCCGGATGCCCTCAAACGAATGGTGGGCGTGGACATCGTCACGCTGCGGACGCCGGACAACGCCCAGGCGGCTGAGGAGATCAGGACACGCTACGGCATCCAGACGCTTTCCGAGGATGGACGCCTGCGCCTGGAGGTTGCCAACGGCGCCGAGTTCATTCCCAGGCTCGTGTCCGATCTGGCCACCGTCGACTCCGTCGACCTGCGCCGGCCCACCCTGGACGACGTCTTCCTGAAGCTGACCGGGCGCGCCATCCGCGACGCGGAAGCCGGCGCCGTGGACCGGCTGCGGCTCCAGGGCCGCATATGGAGGCGAGGAGGCAGGCGATCATGACGAGCGTTTATGCAGCGACAGCGGGCGGTAGGCAGGCCGGATTCCAGGCGGACCTGCGCGCCATCTACATCATCTGGTATCGAGACGTCCTCCGTTTCTCTCGCGACCGCGCCCGCATCGTCGCTTCGCTCGGTCAGCCGCTGCTGTTCCTGATCGTCTTCGGCGGCGGCCTCAGCGCCTCCCTCGGCGTCGGCGTCAAGCAGCAGCTCGGCGACGTCTCCTATGTTCGCTTCCTCTATCCCGGTATCGTATCGATGGCCGTGCTGTTCACGTCCATCTTTAGCGCCATCTCGATCGTCTGGGACCGGGAGTTCGGTTTCCTGCGCGAGCTGCTCGTGGCGCCGATTAGCCGGGCGGCGGTTGTGCTTGGGAAAGCGCTGGGCGGCAGCACAATCGCCATGGTTCAGGGAGCGATCCTCCTCATCCTGGCCCCCTTCCTGCACGTATCGCTGGACCCATTCCTCGTCCTCAAGCTGCTGGCGCTAATGTTCCTGCTGGCGTTCGCCCTCACCTCGATGGGCATCCTCGTGGCGTCGCGACTCCAGACAATGGAATCGTTCCAGATGATCATCAACTTCTTCATCATGCCCATGTTCTTCTTGAGCAGCGCCTTCTTCCCCCTCCAGAACCTCCCTCGTTGGATGGGCGTTCTGACGCGGATGGACCCCGTGGGCTACGGCGTCGACCCCATGCGGCGTGTTCTCCTCGGCTCGAAGCTCGCGCCCGGCATCCAGATCGGGAACCGCCACTTGGGCACGGCTGAAGACGTCGCCGTCCTCGTCGTCTTCGCCGCCCTGATGATGTTCCTGGCGATGCGCTCCTTCGAGAGGCAGGAGTAGCCGACGGCAGGCTGTCACTCCTTCTTCTTGCGCCCTCTCTTGGGCTTCTCCGTTACCACTCGGACTCGCATCTCGGTTGATAGCCTGGGGTTCATACTGACCCTTTTGCCTAAGCGGTCAGGTAATGTCAGGAGGGAGCGTAGCAGGTGTTTCAGATTTTGTGGCAGGAGTTGCACGGGTAGTTGGAGAAGAGTACCATATACTCCGACCC
>JBEKDP010000262.1:0-2641 GCA_050014295.1 Dehalococcoidia bacterium
ATGAGGAAGAGCGGCGTGGCGTCGACGGTGCCGTAGTAGCGGGAGTGCGGCACCTCGCCCAGCCTCGCAAGCTCACCGATCCGCAGTTCGTGGATGATCTTGCCAGGCTGTTCGTCGCGCCAGTCATCGACCCTGTCCCCTTGGTAGCTCGCTAGCAGGCGGAGTGTGTTCTCGGCTATCGCCGGGTTGTAGGCGAGCATCTGAAGAGCGGTGATGAGGCTGTCGCGACCGAACAGGGTCACGAACCAGGGCACGCCGGCGTCGAAGTACTCGCGGTTGTTCAGGCTGTTTGTGAGGACGCGCAGGTCGCGGAACGAGCGCTCCATCAGGCGGTTAAGCACCAGGCTATCGCTGTCGACTTCGGTCTGTCGCTGTAGCCACTGGTCCGACGAGCGGTGGAGCAGGTTTTCGATTCGCACCAAGTCGGGCTGCTCGTGAGGCCGGGGCTGAATCTGCTCCTCGTCCTCTGACTCAACGACAACGAGAGACACCAACACCCTCTTGGTTTCTCCCGGCTGGAGCGCTATCTCGAACTCGGCCTTGGCGGCTTGCCGGTCGTCGGGGTGGGGCGTAAAGTGGATATTTAGCCCTCGGTATAGGCCATCGGCGCCGTCGTACGAGAAGAACAGGACATGCTCATCCCAGCGCGGCGGTTTGAGCTTGCCGGGCCTCTCCGGGAGCAGGCTGCGAACGGAGAAAATGTCTTCGAAATCGGAGCTGAAGCGAAGGTTGATGGTGAACTCGACAGGCGCGACGTTGAAGTTCTGAAAGGTTATCATGTCCCGCAGCGCTGACCTCGCGACGTCCACCATCCGCTCCCACTTGATGCCGATGCTTTCCTTCTGGACGACGTCGCCGTCCTTGGCGGCGAAATCAGCGTTGGTCAACTCGAGGATCGCCTTAAAGCCGGCGGCCGCGGTAGCTACGAGCGGCTGCGGCTTGGTCTCATTGATAAGCACCTCATAACCATCCAAGTAGCGGCAATCGTGGTAGTAAAGGCCGAGGCCGTGACCGTTGTGAAACGGCACGCTGCCATCGGGGTCGGTCAGGAGGAAGATGGCGCCGTCCTTGACGACTATCGCGTCGGCGATTGCGGCGGTCGTCGAGGGCGCGCCGTGCGTGAGCACTCGCTGCTTCCGCTCGTGCCTCTCCCGTTTGGTCCGAGGGGGTTGCCCTGCCGTCCGGTCAGAAGCGGCTGTCGTTTCGGTCACGTTCATCACCTCTCAAAGGGAGCCTATCCGACGCATCGGCCCGCCGTCAATGAAGACGGCCTCGGCGATCACGTTCGCGGGCCGCCTGTAGCAAACGGCAACGGGCGACGACGCTACCGACCGCGCCGCGCCTCGTGTTCCAAGTTACTGTCCGCATGTGAAGGGGGCATGAATCAGTCGCCATCGGATGTAAGCAGGCTGTGAAGGACACTCCGTCATCGCCGGCCTCCTCTGCCGCATCCGCGCGCTGGCGCAGGCAGAGCTCGCGGGAAACGGCACGAATCTATCGACTGGCGGATTGCCCGCCCCCTGCGTCAATTGGCAACAGGGGCCGAGAATCATTTAGGAAGCCGCCGCGGCTTCAGGGAGGCCCGTCCCAAAGAGAGCGCGCCTTCGAACGTGCGGACCTAGCCCCGGGGGGTGAACAATGACGAAGAGAAGTTTCCACTTCATACTGCTGACAGGAGCGCTCGCCGCCATAGTGCTATTTGGTGCGGCTGCCTGCGGAGGCAAGAAAGACAACGCCGCCCCATCCAGCGCGGCGGCGGAGGCAGCGCCGCCCGACCAGCAGAATCTGGTGATTCAGGGCGGCGAGCCGGAGTTCCTCGACCCGCAGCTTTCCCGCGTTCAGCCGGACATTGCCATCGAGAGGATGTTGTTCCGGGGCCTCTATCAGCTCGTGGCCACGGACAGCGGCGCTATCCAGGCGGAGCCCGCGATGGCGGCCGGCGACCCGGAGGTAAACGGCAACGTCTACACTGTTAGATTGAAGGACGGGCTGAAGTGGTCCGACGGGCAGCCGCTCACGGCAGCCGACTTCGAATACAGCTTCAAGCGGGAGTGCAGCCCCGAGACGGCGAGCCCCTACCAGTACTTGCTGGGAGCGAGCACGTTGAACATCGTCGGCTGCGATGACTACTTCGCCGCCGTTGACGCGAGCCCAGCGGACCAGGCGACCCTCCGCGACAAGGTCGGCGTCAAGGCGGTGGACGACACGACGCTGGAGATAACGCTCGCCGCGCCCAAGCCTCTGTTCACGACCTACCTGTCGCTGTGGGCTGCATACCCGGTCCGCAAGGACGTCGTTGAGAAATACGGTGAGAAGTGGACCGATCCGGGGAACATCGTGAGCAACGGCCCCTTTGTCCTTACAGAGTACGTGCCACAAGACCACGTCACCCTCAAGCCAAACCCGAACTGGGCACTGGACCCGCAGCCGAAGCTCCAGCAGCTCACCATCAAGTTCATAGATGACACGGAGGCCGCCTTCCGCGCCTACCAGACAGGCGAGTTGGAGATGGTTCAAGTCCCGCCGGCTGAATTGCCGGTCGTCCAGCAGGACTCGACGTTGAAGAGTGAGCTCGTGGCCCTACCGGCGCTTCGCATATGGGCCATCGACACGCAGTTAAGCAACGACGTCCTCAAGGACT
>JBEKDP010000263.1:0-2635 GCA_050014295.1 Dehalococcoidia bacterium
GCCACGCTTGCGTTCGTGGCCCATCCAGACGCGCTCTTGAGGGTTCCAGCGACGCGGCCGGTGGAAGAGGAAGAAGGCGTCGTCGCGGTCGTCCTGGTACTTGCGGTTGAGCGTCTCGATCCCCTCGCGCGCGAGACGGAGCAGTTCTCCGTCCTCCGGCATCACCTCCTCCGGCGCGTCGCGGAAGTCCGTCAGCAGTCCGAAGTAGAGGTTATGGTCGTGGTTCGCCAGAAAGCGTACCTCCAGCGCCCCCAACAGATCCTCGATGTCCGCTGGTTCGGAGAGGAACGTAGGCACGACGACCAGCGTGCGCCGGTCGGAAGGTATTCCCTCCGAGAAGTCAAGCCGCGGCAGTATGGCGGGCTCCACGAGAAGCGTCGCCAGCCAGTTCACGACCGCGACGCCGAGCGAGCTGGCGCAAAGGAGCACGAGCGCGCCGAGTGGCAGCAGCCCCCAGCCTCCGGCGCCGAAGGCGACCGCCTGCACCAGCACCGCGAACGTCACGGCCGCCGCGATCAGCCAGATCGAGCCTAGGTAAAGGAGGAGGGGCACGCGGCCCGCCGCTCGCCGGAGTCGCTCGAAGGGCGAGAGACGGACCTGAGCGGCGCGCTCGAATAGCGGGACGCCCCGGTCGATCAGGTAGTAGCCGACGTGAGACGTCCGGTCCTCGGCACCGGCCTCCGTCTTTGCGGCGGCGGCCAGGTCCGCCGCTCTCTGCGCCACCTCAAGCTCCGAGAGGCCGCCCCTGCGGGCAGCGCGCTCGACGACGTGCCGGTAGCGGTCGCGGGTGGCAAAGTCCATCTGACGGTAGACACCGGCCGGCTCTTGGCAGAGCGTGTCCTCGACTACGCTCATCGTCTCCACGAACTCACGCCAGTCGGTGGCGTCCAAGAAGCGGAGACTGCCGATACTGTTGCTGATCGAAACCTGGTCCTCTGCTTGCTTCTGGCCCTCAAGCTGGATCAGCCGCTCAATCGTCAGGCTCATCTCGGTGAGCCGTTGCTCCAGCCAGGTAAGCGGCATCGCCTGCGAAGGACCCTGGCCCTGCAACCGGCGGGCGAGTTCGGCTACAAACGCACTGGACATCTCCGGGCGGGATCGCGCCATGTCCGCGAGCGTGAGGACCAGACTTGTCGGCTCTTTCCCCGCCACCTCAATCATGCGGTCGGCCCAGTGGTTCGCCTGCATGCGCGCGCGTCGGTCGCCGGCAGCGCGCGCCGCGACGCGGCGAAGGTTGTTGATCAGCGCCAGGCGCAGCATGATCGGGATCGCCCAAAGCTCACCCAGCTTCAGCGGCCTGACGGCCTGGTAAGCGGAGACGAAAGCGCGCAAGCTGCCCGCGTCGACGCGGCCGTCGCCGTGGGAGACTAGCTCCAGCGCGATCGCGTAAACGACGGGGTAGCCGGCCGAGCGGCCGCTGAGCAACTGGGGGAGCTCCTGACTGTACCCCTTCGGCAGGTGGCCCCGGGCTGCCCGTATTTGCTCCTCGATAAGGTAGAAGTTGTCGCGCAGCCATTCGGCGGCCGGAGCAAAACGAACCTCGTCTTCCCCGTCGTCCGTGATCAGGTGATAGGCATCGAGGAGGACACGCTCGTTCTCATTGAGTTGCGGAAGCAGAAGATCCGGCCCTCGCTTCTCCTCGACGACGTGCCTCGCCGCGAGCTCCTTTGCGTGGCCCTTGAGCTGTTCGAGGCTAAGCAGCTCGGCGCGCAGCGGCTGATCATCGTCGGCCCGTGCGGGCTCGACCCCCTGCCTCTGGCGGCGGCCCCAGATCGCGCGGATAGCGCTACGAAAGCTCCTGCTGCCCCTGTTCAAGCCAGTTTCCCCTCTGACCTTGGCGAATCCTCGATTGCATCATGAGGCGCGGCCCATCAGGCCGCAAGACGCAACAACCCTCTGTTGCACCTTTGCTGCCTTTGGGAGGCGCGGCTACGGTCGTTCTTCCAGTTCAAATGAAACTGGGAGAGAGAGCTGGGAGGACGGCTGGTCTCTCTTCGGGACAAAAGCATGCGTGGACGTAAACGGCGACGTACCCGCACCTTGCCCCTGCTACCGTACCACCCTCAATGACGATGGCGGAATAGGAGTGTCCCTTGAATCTGCCAGTGAAGGTGGTGCCGGCTGGCGGGAGTTCGCGGGCGATCTTCTGGCGGCGGTGTTCGGTGGTCACGGTGTGTCTCCTCTCTGAAGCAATGCAGTATTTAGCCGACAAGCGTACCTTGGCGCTGTTGGAGGACATGCATTGCTCAAGGAAGGGAGGAAGTCAAGGATCATGGAGGCGAACGGGGACGCATTCAGTGCAAGTCGGGATCATCGCGAGTCTCTGGAGCATCTGCCCATCACGCAGAGGGAGGCCGCGACCATTGAGGATTCGAGCGGGCCCTTGCGGGGGCCCAAATCCCTCAGGGCTGGCCCGGCCGGCTCAACTTGCCAAACACTCTAGATAGGGATGGAATATCTGAACCCAGTGCTGCCCCAGGATTCCGAATCTTAGGCGGTGAACGCAAAACCCAAGATTGTTCGGCGAAATTCGATGGAAGTCTAGAGGCTTGACGGACTGCTTTGGGGGTTGCTAGGATGCGGCGTGTTAGGCTGGTTTCGAGTGTTTTTCGCAACACTCAGATGCCATCGCCCT
>JBEKDP010000264.1:0-2630 GCA_050014295.1 Dehalococcoidia bacterium
TGCGGCGGTTCATGCGGTCGTAGATAATCGTCGTCTCGACGCCACGCTCCCGGAGGCGCAGCGCCAATGATTCGGCCGCCTTGCTGAGTTGCCGTTCTTCGATCTCCGTGGCAACCCGCCGGTAGACGCTGCGGCGGGCCCCGGACGGATCGTACGCCCAGACCTCGGAGCCGCGGTTGGTGGAGACGACGAGCTTCTGCGACCGTGCCTCCGCCGGGATGTGAAGGAGCGACTGTCGCTCCAAGTTGTCGACGTTCGTGCCGGTAACGGGCGCGATCCAGGCTCCGCGCCGCAGCAGCGCTGTTAGCGCTCGCTCAAGCTCCGGCGTGGGCGTGCTTCGATCGGGGACAGCCGTGCCGTCCCAATCGAAGATCACGAGCTCAAAGCAACGCCGAAGTTCGTGAGGAAGGTCTCTTGGCTCCTGGATCCTCGTCATGGGCCTGCGTTCCCTGCAATGAGGACACCCGCCGTGAAGAGAATCCCTCCTCCCGGGCAGGTCACCCCAACCTTATAATATCATGATCGGCAATCGCACCGTCGACTCCAGAGCCTGGCGCCCCGGCGGCCCCTTCAGTAGAACGACCGCCGGCTCTGAGCGCCGGCCGAGGTTGACGACGGCGAGAGCCTGGTCTAGCCTTCAAGGGTCGACAGCCGGTGAGAAGGTGAAGCGAATGCGCCTCCGCGCGCGACGGTCAGCGGTCCTCGGAGCGACAACAGTCGTCGCAGCAGTCTTCGCCTCGTCGGCATTCGCCTGCGGCAGCAGCGCGAGCCAGTATGATGTAACGGTGCGGTTCAACGCTTCTGTCACGCAAGACGGCATGGACGAGGTGAGCAGGGTTCTGCGGAGTTTCGACGCCAACGCCGAGATGATCGTCGCGGAGTCGTTTCCGCCAATCGGTCACGCGGTGCTGAAGACGAACACGACCGACGTTTGCCAGCGGCTTACCAACGCGCTGGACGCCATAACGGGCGTTCAGGATGTCACGTGCGAGCCGCTGAAGAAAGGCTAGGACTCACAGAGTGACAAGGAGCGGCAAACTGCCAGACAAGCCGGACTACAAGCTCCCGCTGCTCCCACGTCTCCCCCTTGCGTTCGACCTGCTCCTGGGACGCCGCCGCTCCTTCACTCGCGATTCAGAGTTGATGATGGCTCATAATCCCTATCCGCGGCGCGTCGAGGGCCTGGAGATGCTGCCCGACAAGTCGACGTTTGTGCTGATGATGAACCACTTCGACCGCAAGGGATTGCACTCGTACCACTCCGCGACGGCGGTGAGCGCGGCGGTCGCAAGGCGGCGGCCGGGTGAGCCGGAGCTACGCTGGGCGTTCACCAGCGAATGGTACGGCCGGCACTTCGGGCCGATATCCATTCCCGTCTGGCTGTTCCGCTGGCTGTTCCGGCGAATCGGGCTCATCTACGACTTCGTCGTGCTGCCGCGGCGACCGGAGCTGGTGATGGGACGCGCTTCAGCGCTCCGGCATGCTCTTTCCGCCCTGGCGACGGCGCCGCTGGCGATCACGCCGGAAGCGGCTGGGAGCGGTCGCCTGCGGGAGCCGCCGGCGGGAAGCGGGCTGTTCCTGGCGTCGGTTGCCCGGCGGGGCTACCCGTTGATTCCCGTCGCCGTCTGGGAGGAGGGGCCGACGCTCGTCATCCGGTTCGGAACGCCGGTCGCCCTGTCCGTGCCCAGGGAGCTGGCCCGCGATGAGCAGGATCGCCTGGCGCGCGAGAAGGTGATGGTGGCGATAGGGCGGCTGCTGCCGCGCGAGTACTGGGGAGTCTACGAGAGCGCGGTCGAGCGGTCGCTGGCCGAGGAAGCGTAGCGCGCGTCCGCCGCCCGAGGCTACTCGCCCGTAGGCACTTCAGCGTCTTCCCGGTTTTGCGTCGGACGCTCCGGCGGCAGGATCGGCAGGCAGACGACGAGAAGGGAAGCGGAGACAAGAATGAGGGCGCGGTAGCCGGCGATGTACTTCCACCCGTTCAGGACGTCGATCATGACACCGAAGATGCCCGCCCCCAGGGCGCCGGCACCGGCTGTCGCATAGTTGGCTATACCGTAGAAACGGGCGCTCTCCCCCTTTGGGATCTCGTCGGCAAGGAAAGCCCAGGTTGAGGCGGCGAATGCTCCCCCCGCCAGCCCCAAGACAGCGCCCAGCGCCAGCATGAGGTAGAGGTTGGGGAAGATGCCCAACGGCAGCAGGTAGACGGCGGCGATAACGGCCGCCACGAAGGCGACCCGCCGCCGGCCGAGCCGGTCGACTAAGGAGCCCGCCGTCAAGGCGCCTACTATGCCCACTACCGTCGCCAAGACGAGGATGCCGGCCGCCCACGCCCCCGGGTGCTGCAGTCCGAGGACATCGGAGAGGAAATTGAGGAGAAAGCGCTGGATTGACACGAAGCCGAGGAAGAAGACAAAACGCGCGACGAGGAGGCGGCTGAAGGTGGCGTTCGCGCGCACGTCGTAGGTGAAGAGCTTCAAGCTGGAGCCGGTAATTCCCTTGAAAAGGGGCTGCCCGACAACCGGCGGCTCGCGCAGGTTTCGGTAGGAGGCATAGGCCCCGATAAGCAGAAGGACTATGAGGCCGGCGTAACCTCCCCAGGGGAAGTCGATGGTCGTGAAGAGGCCGGCGAT
>JBEKDP010000265.1:0-2623 GCA_050014295.1 Dehalococcoidia bacterium
GGGCTTCATCGTGCTCTCGCTTTCCTCGCCTAGTAGGCACCTTTGCCGCTGATGACGCAGGGCGCAGTCTTCAGCAGGATAATGATGTCGAGCAGGAGTGAACGCTTCTGAATGTAGCGGACGTCCAGTCTCAGCATCTCCTCAAACGTAAGGCAGCTGCGGCCGCTGACCTGCCAGAGACCGGTTATGCCCGGCTTCACCATGAGCCGCCGGCGCTGCAGCTCATCGTAGCCGGGAATCTCTCGCGGCAGCGGCGGCCTTGGCCCGACCAAGCTCATCTCGCCCCGAAGCACGTTCAAGACCTGCGGTATCTCGTCCAGGCTGGTGCGCCGCAGGAAGCGGCCGACGCGAGTTATGCGGGGGTCTTCGCGCATCTTGAATAAGGGGCCGGAGGCCTCGTTGCTGGCGAGAAGTTCCTCCGGTATCTCCTCACTTCCCGTGCGCATGCTGCGGAACTTGTACATGTCAAACATCCGGCCGCCGCGCCCGGCGCGCCTCTGCCGTACGAACACTGGCCCCGGCGAGTCGAGGCTGATCGCTACCGCGATCAGGAAGAGCAGCGGCAAGAGGAAGGGAAACACGAGCAGGGCGCACGCGAGGTCGAGGGCTCTCTTGCCGAACTCGTAGAAGCGCTGGGCGATGGGCTCGGCAAAGTGGACGACGGGCGTCCCGTGCCACGTCTGCAGCGATGATATCGCCATCGGCAAGCCGGTCGTGCGCTGCAACCAGGCAACATGCAAACCGTTCTCCTGGCAGTAGTCAGCCATCTGGGCCAGGAAGTCTTGGTTACTCTGGCAAGGGGCTATTATGACGTAGCGGACATCGTTCTGCTGTACAAAGAGGCGCATGTCCTGCAGGTCACTCAGCGCGCTGTCCCCAGCCTGTATCGGCAAGAGATCGAGCTCCGGCACCGACTGGATGCGTTGGAGTAGCCTCCCCGAGTCCTCGCCCTGACCAAGCACGAGGACGGGCACAGAGAAGGTCGACGTGGGGTATATCTGACGCCGCAGGCGCCGAACAAGTCCGCGGCCGATGGCTATGGCGGGTGGGGCAACCAGCCACGTGACCATGTAGACGGCGGGCGACGGCTCGTCGCTGACGAGGACGGTAATCACCAGCGTGATGACGATGCCCACCGTGAGAGCGGCGTACAGGTCGGTCAGCTCGGAGTTGCGAAGCGTCATCCGTAGGCGATCGTAGAAACCGAATGCGTGTAGGGCGGTGAGCGACACGAGCCAGAAGACGAGCGGATACATGAAACGGGTGCCGGGCAGGAAACCTTGCCAGAAAGGCTCATCGGCGGTGCCGGGCAGCCAGCGAGAGACCGTGGCGGCGAAGATGAGCATGCCGCTATCAGCGAAGACGAAGGCCGCCGGAAAGCAGAGACGGGCTACAGCAGCCGCAATCCCGCCTGCTGCCGGAAAGGGAATTACCTTTTGCGTGTCCGTCAGACTCACCGTGCCCCACTCCCACAGAACATGTTGTCGCTCACCTTGAGACGCGCCGAAGTGCGTGCCCTAGGGAGCGATGCGCGAGATCAGAATACGGACCATGACCGCCGTATCATGCACCAAATAACGCTTCCAGAGCCTTCGCGGCTCCATGAACAGTCGGAAGAGCCACTCCGAACCGGACTTCTGCATCCATCGCGGCGCCCGCGGGACCTCGCCGCTCAACATGTCGAAGGCCGCGCCCACGCCGATTACCACCGGCACACCCCAGCGCTCGGCGTTCGCGTGGTTCCAAAGTTCCATTCTTGGCGTCGGCAGCGCGACCAGCAGGATGTCCGGCTTCGCCGCCGCAATCGCCTCAAAGATCCTCAGTTCTTCCTGCTCCGAGAATTCCCCCATCGGTGGGCTGTAGGCCCCTGCCACCTCCAAGCCCGGGTAGCGTTCCCGCAGGACCCGCGCCGCAGACTGCGCCACGCCAGGACCAGCTCCCAGGAAGAACACGCGATATCCCTTCGCCGCGGCCAACCGGGCGCAGCGCTCCGCCAGCTCGACGCCCGCTACCCGCTCCTTGAGCGGTCGACCAAGGAGCCGCGATGCCCAGAGCACCGGGACACCATCAGCAAGGGCAAGGTCTGCGGCGTCGAGGGCTTCTCGGAAGCCGGGACAACTGCGGGCGTGTCTCAAGTACTCCAGGTTTACTGTGGCGATTCGATGCGGCGTCCCTTCCTCGATAAAGCGCTCGATGCATCGGAGCGTTTCATCCATACCCACGCGGTCGACGCGCACACCGAGAACTTCCAGACTGCTGCTTACGGCCACCATTAGGAGACACCATACAGGCAAAGTACTCGTGGGCTGTGAAGCTCGTGGGCGGCTCTGTGAGAATCTTGTGAAGAACTCGACACGCCCGTCCTTGTTGATCCGCCACGCCGGTTCGGACCGGACGACGCCGACTCGTCGGTGTCGCCGTCGTCCGTCGCCGGGACCGCCCCCGCTGCGACTGCGGCGACCCGCAGGCTGTCCGGGCTACACAACACCCACCCGCGCCGCGCTCTGCCGGAGAGGTACGGCGGACCCGCGAGTGGGATCTGCCTGCTGCCGGGCGAGGCCTTACGCGGTGAGCCGATCTTGACGAACCAGCGTCTAGACATGCCCTCTGCTCCTGGCCCGAC
>JBEKDP010000266.1:0-2614 GCA_050014295.1 Dehalococcoidia bacterium
CGCACGCTGGAGGCGTTGCAGAGCAGCGAACACCGCTTCCACTCCCTCGTGGAGACGGCCAGCGACGCCATCATCTGCGCGGACAGCAGCGGCCATATCGTCCTCTGGAACCGCAGCGCTGAGAGCATGTTCGGCTACTCCGCCACTGAAGCCGTCGGACAGCCGGTTACCCTCATCATGCCGGAGCGGTTCCACGAAGCGCACCGGAACGGCCTGAAGCGCTTCCTCGAAACCGGAAAAGCCCGCGTCATCGGCCATACCGTCGAGATGTCCGGCCGCCGACGTGACGGAGCTGAGTTCCCGGTCGAGCTCTCTCTCGCCACCTGGAAATCGAAAGAGGAGACGTTCTTCGCCGGCATCATTCGCGATATCAGCGAACATAAGCAGGCGGACGAGGCGCTACAGGCAAGCGAGCAACGCTACCGCCTCCTCGCCGAGAACGCCACCGATGCTATCTATCGCTACCGGCTCGTCCCCTCGCCCGGCTACGAGTACATGAGCCCGGGCATCACGCCCATCGTCGGCTACACGCCCGAGGATTTCTACGAGGTCGCCGACATCGATCACAAGATTGTTCATGCGGACGACCGAGCGCTCCTGGAGGAGATGCGGAAAACGCCCGCGTCGTTCGTGGGTCCAGTCATGCTGCGCTGCATCCGCAAGGACGGCTCTATCGTCTGGATCGAGCATCACCAGACGGCCATCCCCGACGGCGAGGGCCGGATCGTCGCTATCCAGGCGATCGCGCGGGACGTGAGCGAGCGCGTCCGCACTATGGATGAGATGGAGAAGCTCCGCAGCGAGTTCCTGGGGGTGGTGACGCATGAGTTGAAGACGCCGCTGGCGGCAATCAAGGGTTCGGCGGCGACGGCGCTCGGCAGCTCGCGGCCCCTCGACCCCGAGGACACAAGGGAGCTCTTCCAGATTATCGACGAGCAAGCGGACCGGCTGCGCGATCTGGCGGACAATCTCCTCGACATGAGCCGCATCGAGGCGGGCGCGCTGGCGGTCAAGCCGGAGCCGGTCGACCTCCGCTCGGTACTTGAGGAGGCGCGCACCATCTTCGCCCGCGGCGGCCGCTCTCAGGAGGTCCAGATCGACCTGCCGCAGGAGACGGCGGTGAACGCCGACAAGCGTCGGCTAGTTCAGGTGATTACGAACCTGCTCACTAATGCCGCCAAGTTCTCGCCGGCGTCCCGGGCGATACGGGTAAGCGTCGAGCGAGATGAGCTGCAGGCCACCGTGCACGTCGAGGACCAGGGGCAGGGCATTCGACGGGACAAGCTGCCTCTCCTCTTCCAGAAGTTCTCGCAGGTGCATGATGGGAGCAAGACCCGCACGCTCGGCACGGGGCTCGGGTTGGCGATTTGCAAGGGAATCGTCGAGGCGCACGGCGGGCGCATCTGGGCGGACAGCGCCGGCGAAGGCAAGGGAGCAACGTTCAGCTTCACGCTACCGATCGCATCTGAGCCGGTTGCGGCGTCTCCCGCTGCCAAGCCGCAGGCAGGTGCGGCCGTGCGACGGGGAGAGCGCCTGCGAATCCTCGCCGTTGACGATGAGTTGCCGGTCTTGCGCTACCTTCAGCACTCGCTCGAAGAAGCGGGTTATCAGTGCCTGGTGACAACCGACCCGTCGCAGGTCACGACGTTTGTGGAGCTGGAGCAGCCCGACCTGATACTGCTTGATCTACGCCTCCCGGGGGTCAGCGGTTTCGATCTGCTGAAACGCATTCGGGAGTTCTCCGGCGCGCCGATCATCTTCCTCACCGCCAGCGACAGCAATGAGGATACCGTGAGGGCGTTGAAGTTGGGGGCCGACGACTACGTGACGAAGCCCTTCTCCCCATCAGAGTTGCTGGCGCGGATCGAAGCGTCGCTGCGCAGAAGGAGCCTGCCCGGCATGACGGAGGCACGGCCGCCGTTCAAGCTGAAGGACTTGTCGATCAATTTCGCGGAGCGGCGCGTGATCCTGGGCGACCAGGAAATCTCGCTCTCCGCGACGGAATACAAACTCCTCTACGAGCTGGCAACGCATGCCGGCCTCGTCCTCACGTTCGACCAGATCCTGCAGCGCGTCTGGGGCGCCGAATACGCCGGCGAAACTGAGTTGGTCCGCTCTTTCATCCGCAACCTAAGGCGGAAGCTCGGCGATGACGCCAAGCAGCCGAGCTACATTCTGACGGAGCGCCAGATCGGCTACCGCATGCTGAAAGTGTAGCCAGCTTCCGCAAGCGGTCCCAGCAGAGGGCCAGGGCACAGCCCCCGGCCCATCTGTCCAAACGCTTCCCTGTTCACGGCAGCCCTCGTTATCCTACCGCCCACACCACCGCGATCTTCATTCACATTTCCTGCACGCGATCGGCAGACGCATTCATACCAAATCCACGCCCCGATCCTACGATGTGGTGTAACGCAAATCTGCATCAAGGCTTGGTGGCAGGTGCAGGACCAGAAGAACGGACAACGAAAGTGATTGAAGACAAAGACTCATCGGTCCGGTGTGGTGGAAGGAGGGCAACGATGCGGTTCAAGGCGTGTCCACGTTGTAACGGCGACCTTTACCTAGACTCTGATTACTACGGGTATTTCCTGGGCTGTATCCAATGCGGGCATAC
>JBEKDP010000267.1:0-2590 GCA_050014295.1 Dehalococcoidia bacterium
GACGACGACCCCCACATCACGATCTTCCACGGCCGTCTCGCAGGCGCCGCCGGCTACTTCTCCGACATGGACGAGTACCCGCGACAGGTGAGCCCGATAAGCAACGAGCGGGAGATGGTCTACCTCGACCTGCCCTCCATGCAGCCCGGCAGCGCTACCTACGACTCCGTCCTCGCCCACGAGCTCCAGCATCTCATCCACTTCAACGGCGACCGGTATGAGCAGCTTTGGGTCAACGAGGGACTGTCGGAGGTGGCGGCCGGGCTCATCAGCAACGAGAGCAGAATGAGCGGATCCTTCTTCAGTCAGCCGGACACGCAGCTTAACGAGTGGGACCCCACCGGCGACAACTATGCCCACTACGGCGCCGCCGACCTCTTCTTCCGCTACCTGGCGCTGCGCAGCGGCGGCACGGGCGTGCTCAGAGACCTCGTGTTCGACCCGGAGGAGGACATTGCCGGCATCAACAATTTCCTGAGCCGTCACGCCCCCAGCCTCGACTTCTCGAAGCTGTTCGCCGACTGGACGATCGCCAACTACCTAAACGATCCGTCCGGCCTTTACGGCTACCCAAACGTGAAGGGCTCCGTTTCGCCGGCGACAACTCTGACGGGGAACGGCAGCGGTGACGACACCGTGCACCAGTTCGCCGCTGACTACATTGACGTGGAGCTTTCCGGCAAGAACGGCACCTTCTCCTTCACGGGCGACCAGACGGTGCCCCTGCTCGCCGACCAGGCCCACAGCGGCCGCGGCCAATGGTGGTCCGGGCGCGGCGACAGCATCGACACGACGCTCACCCGCGAGCTCGACCTCAGCGGCCTGACAAGCGCCACGCTCGACTTCTGGACCTGGTTCGACATCGAGAAGTGGTACGACTACGGCTACGTGGAGGTCTCGACGGACGGCGGCGACACCTGGCAGGTCCTGCGCGGCCGCCAGACGAGCGACGAGAACCCCGTGCAGCAGGCGTACGGGCCCGCCTATACCGGCAAGAGCGGCGGCGGCGACACGCCCGCCTGGGTCGAGGAGTCGATGGACCTTACGCCCTTCGCGGGCAAGCGCGTGCTCCTGCGCTTCGAGTACGTGACGGACGGCGGCCTGAACACGCCCGGCTGGGCGATCGACGACGTCGGCGTTCCACAGCTCGGCTTCCTCGATAACGCCGAGACCGACGGCGACTGGACGGCGAAAGGCTTTCAGCGCATCACGGGGCCGGTCGCTCAGCACTTCCTGGTGCAGCTCATCGAGCAGGGCGCCCAGACGAGCGTCCAGCAGGTCGACCTCGACGCCGCGAACCACGCCGATATCGATCTCACAGGCTTCGGCGACGGCGTCAGCAAGGCGGTCATCGTCATCGCCGCCGCCACCGAGGACACGAGCGAGACGGCGCACTACACATACTCCCTGACCACGCACCCCTAGTATTGCCGCCGAGAGTATCAGCCGATATGATTGCGAGAGGATGATCATATCGGTGATCGGCGGCGACGGAGCGCCCGAAGAAGCCTTGCAAGCGGCCGAAGAAGTGGGGCGCGAGCTGGCGAAACGCGGCTGCGTCTTGGTCTGCGGCGGACGCGGCGGCGTCATGGAGGCCGCCTGTCGCGGCGCCCGCGCGGCGGGGGGCCACACCATCGGCATTCTCCCCACGGCGGACCGTAGCGGCATGAATCCTTATGTCGAGTTCCCCATTGTGACGGGAATCGGCTACGCCCGGAACACCGCCGTCGTCCTTACCGGCGATGCCGTCGTCGCCATCGACGGCTCCTACGGCACCCTCTCCGAGATCGCCCACGCTCTTGGGTACCACAAGCCGGTAGTCCTGCTCGCGAGCTGGACGTTCAGCCGGGACGGCCACGAGCAGCCGCCCGTCATCCAGGCCAGCGACCCCAAGGACGCCGTCGACAAGGCGATAGCCGCCGCTGAGGCGCTGGGCGCCGGCAAGTCTACACGAATGGAGATTTCCCCTCATGGAGATTGAATCAGTCCACGCCCGCGAGATCCTCGATTCCCGAGGCAACCCCACGCTGGAAGCGGAGGCAGTGCTCATCGACGGCGCCGCCGGCCGGGCTGCCGTCCCTTCCGGCGCCAGCACCGGCAGCCACGAAGCGCTGGAGCTGCGCGACGGCGACCCCGCCCGCTACTCCGGCAAAGGCGTTCTCAAAGCCGTCGACAACGTGAACAAGCGGATTGCGACGGCGGTCGCCGGCCTTTCCGCGCTCGACCAGGCAGGCGTCGACCGCACGATGATCGAGCTCGACGGCACGCCCGACAAGTCGAACCTGGGCGCGAACGCCATCCTCGCCGTCTCCCTCGCCGTCGCCCATGCCGCCGCCGTCTCGTCGGGACTGCCGCTCTACCGTTACCTCGGCGGCCCCACGGCGCGCCGCCTGCCGGTGCCGATGTTCAACATCCTCAACGGCGGCCGCCACGCCGTCGGCTCCACCGACTTCCAGGAGTTCATGGTCATGCCCGTCGGGGCGGAGAGCTTCGCGCGGGCGCTCCAGATGGGGAGCGAGGTCTACCAGTCGCTGAAGAAGGTGCTCGCCGACCGGAAGCTGTCGACGAACGTCGGCGACGAGGGCGGATT
>JBEKDP010000268.1:0-2588 GCA_050014295.1 Dehalococcoidia bacterium
ACATAACCGGCTCCAGCCCGCGCTTCACTTCGTTCGTCATGAAGATACTGCAGCGGTCGCCCACACTGATGTCAACCACCGCCCGGCAGAGCTTGATAAGCACGTCCTTCATGCTCAAAGTGGACGCGGTGGCCGTCAGCACCTCCACCAGCGCCTCGCTTCTTTGCCGCTGCCGCTGCTCCTTCTCGTAGATACGGGCATTCTCGATGATGATCGCTGCATGCTTGGCGATCGCGTCCAGCGTTTCGATCTCTTCCGCCGGGAAGTGGACGAATTTGGTGGACGAGTGTACCTCCAGTATCCCTACCGTCTTCTCTCTGTGGACGAGAGGGTAGAGAGCCAGCGACTTTATGCCAAAGGTCTTTGTCCAAAAGATGGGCAGCACGCGTGAACCGGGCACGTGCTCTTCAACAATAGGTTCCTGCGCCTTGATTGCTTCGCCGATACCCCGGATATCGGGGATCCTGAGCCCGGCTGAGCCGCGGAACTTCTCCCACATGGTTGGATCCTCAAGCCCCAGCGACATGACCGGGTCCAGGGTGTGAGTCTCTCCGTTGAACAGGAAGATGCTGCAGCGCTCGGCGACCGTTAGCTTCAGTATCGACTGGCATAGCTTCACCAGGACCTGCTTCAGGCTGAGGCTGAGCGTGGGCGCGCTCACCACGTCCAGCAAAGCCTCCGACCGCTGTCGCTGTTTGCGTTCCTGGTCCAGAATGGCGGCGCTCTCGACGTACATCGACACGTAGTCAGCAAAGAGGCTTGCCAGCCGCACCTCCTCAGGCGAGAAATCGTGCGGCTTGCTGTGGCTCACATAGAGGCACCCCGTCACCTTGCCGTCGCTCTTCAGAGGAGCCACCAGCAGGCCCCGCAGTCGTTCTAGTTTGACGGTCGCTGCGTCGAACCTCTTCTCCTTCAAGACGTCGCGGGAAACGTACGGTTCGCCGGTACGAAAGACCATGCCGGCCAGACCTTCGCTGGACTTCATCTTCCAGCGCTTGACGAATTGGTCCGAGAGGCTGCCCTGCGTGCGCAGAGTCAGGACGCCGTGTTCGTCGGCGAGTGCTATGGCGGCGTTGTCGCTCTTGAGAATATCGCAGGCAAGCTTCACCGCGGAGGTGAGGATCTCATCCAGGTTGACGCAGTTGGGCAGCGTTGGCGTCTCGGTGACGAGCTGCTCACCAGCGCTTACATCCCGCACTCGGCGCTTCTTCGACGCTGTTCGGGCCATAGCTAAATCTATTATCGGCAGGGGGTGTCACAAGCTGAGGAGCGTAAGGGCTGCTCCCTAGCCCCGCGCAGCCCAAAGCACACGGCTCATCCGCAGAGGACTAATCTACCACCTGGAGGGATTCCTCGCTGACGCGCCCCTCTTCGATGCGGAACGCTCGGATTACCGGCGACTGCGCATCGGCGAGGGAGACGATCAGATAGCGCACGCCGGGCCACGCATCGACGTAGACGTCGCCGCCCGGCCAGCGCGCCAGCGCCACGTCCGTCTCCGAGGGATAGGCCTCGGCGTCGGGGTGGGAGTGGTAGATCGCGACGAATTCCCAACCCTTTGCCCGTGCCTCGCTGTGGATGCGGTACAGGTCTTGCGTCTCGATGTTGTAGCGGTAGGGGCTTTCTTCCGCGTTGACGGCCCGGGAAAGCTTCAGCGCGCGCCCATTCTTGCCCGCCAGGATGCCACAGCACTCGTTCGGCGCCGCCTCGCGGGCGTGCGCGACGATCTCCTCCGCGTGTCGCCGTTGCAGCCTGAACACTACCGCGCCTGCTCGCGCTTCGACGTCCAGAGTCCCGTCGACAGGTACTTCCAGCCGCCGTCGCCCATCAAGAGGACGAAGTTGCCCCGCTCGCAGGCCTCGGCCGCCTGGCGCGCTGCATCGAGCACGGCCCCCGCCGAGGCGCCCGCGAACAGGCCTTCCAGCTCCGCAATCTGCCGCGTGGCCGCAAACGCCGCCGCAGCGCTGACGACGATCCGCTCGTCCACCATCGCCTCGTCATATACCCCCGGCCAGAAGCCCTCCAACGTGTGCAGCCCCTCGATCAGCTCTGCCGGCTGTGGCTCGACGCAGATTATGCGGACGTTCGACCGCCGCTCCTTCAAGAAGCGCCCGACGCCGGCCAGCGTGCCGCCCGTGCCCGTTCCCGCGATAAAGGCGTCCACCTCCGGCAGGTCGCGCAGTATCTCCGGCCCCGTCGTCTCGTAGTGGGCGAGCGGATTGTCCATGTTGTCGAACTGGCAGGTCAGGAAATAGCGATCGTCCGCGGCCGCCATCTGGTTGGCCCGCTCGATGGCGCCGTCCGTGTACTTCGCCCCCTCCGTGTGGATGACCTCCGCCCCGAAAGCGCGCATCACCAGCGTACGCTCAATGCTCACGCTGTCCGGCATCACCACCTCGACCCGGTATCCCTTTATGCGGCCGATCATCGCCAGCGAGACGCCCGTGTTGCCGCTGGTCGCCTCCAGTATCACCTTGCCCGGCCTCAGGTCTCCCCGCTTTTCCGCCCGCTCGATCATGTACAGAGCGATGCGGTCCTTCAGGCTGCCGCTCGGGTTCTGGCCCTCCAGCTTGGCAAAGAAGCGGATC
>JBEKDP010000269.1:0-2573 GCA_050014295.1 Dehalococcoidia bacterium
AGGACCCCGAGCATGACCAGCGGCTGGACGAGCACGACGGCGTTCATCGCGAGAAATCGGTTGTGCGCTTGGAGCCACGTGGTCAGCAGGTTGAAGTTGAGGAACAGCGGCACGCCGAAGACGAAGACCCAGTACGGCACCCCATCAGCGATGAGCCGCGAGCCGAAGGTGCCGGCGGCGATAAGCACCAGCAGCCCGCTCAGCGCCGCCGACGCGAGGACCATGAACTGGCCGTTCGACAGCAGGTCGCCGGCGGGGAACGCCCTCTTGCCGACGTAGTACAGGCTCGCAACCCCAACGCCAAGGCTCATCACCGCCTGCGCGATGGAGATGGTCAGGAGGGTGATGTCATAAGCGCCTTTGCCGTCCGTTCCCAGGCCCCGCGCAACGATCACGCCGATCACGAAGGCCAGCAGGTAGCCGGCCACGTAGGTGACGAAGACCAGGTTGATATCGCGCAGAGACCTTATCACGGAGGATCGCACCTATCGGGCTTGCTCGTTCTGCACCCTAGTCTACGAGGCGGGGACGGCGAAGTCACGCCCCCGGGGCCTTGCCGACCAATTGCTCCACCCGCTCCAGCTCCGCCTCCAGCCGTTGCTCCCACGTCCAGAAGTTGGCGGTCGCATAGCCGCGTGCGCCCCGCCCGACGCGCTGTCGCAGGTTCTTGTCCTGCCCCAGCCGCAGGACCGCTCGCGCCACCTGCCCTGGCTCACCGTTGGCAAGCAGCAGCCCCGTCTCGCTCTCACGGATCAGCTCGCCGGTGGTGCCGCTGTCGACCGTAACGATCGGCTTGCCGCAGGCCATCGCCTCCAGGAGCGGGTTGCCCACGTTCGATAGGTCATTGAGCGAAAGGAAGACGTCGCTCGCCCAGAGATAGCGGACGACCTCCTCCTGCGGGACGGCCCCTTCGAAGCGCACCGCGTCGGCGACGCCGAGCTCCCGTGCCAGGCCCTCCAGATGAGCACGCTGCTCGCCACCGCCGAGGATGACGAGGAGTGCCTCCGGGAGCTGCGACCGGATGCGGACCAGCGCCCGGATCGCCCTATCGACGCGCTTCCAGGGCAGGAGCACGCAGGCAGTCATCAGTACAAAGCGGTCGCCGGTAATCCCGAGGGCGCGACGGGCTGCTGCTGCCTCGCGCGGCGAGCCGGGGACGAGGCGGTCCATATCGAGGCCGTTGCGCCAGAAGCAGGTGCATCCTTGAGAATGCGGATTCAGCCGCGCAAGCACGGCGTCCCCGCGGGTGCCGTCGTTCGTCATGATGTAGAGGTCTGCGGGCGTGCGCAGGGCCAGCACTTCCTCATAGCGACGGAGGCGGGCGAACGCGTTGTCGAGGGTCGGATACATGATCGTGCCCTGAAAGCGGCAGACCGTCGGCAGCTTCCAGCGTCGACGCAGCCGGCGGACTGCCAGAGCGCCGTGCACCTCATAGGCGTAGAGGAGGTCGATCTGCTCGCGACGCAGTACCTCCTCGGCCCGGCGGGCGGCGACAATCGGAAAGACCGCCGCGAAGCGCATCTTCTGGTCGGCCTTGAGGGCGATGCCGGGCCAGGGGACCTGCAGCCGCGCCAGACTGGGCACCGGGAAGCGCAGGAAGGAGACGTTTGCTATCTCCGGCGGCTCGGCTTCCGGCTGGTCGACGGGCCCGAAGTGATTCGCGCCGACATCAGGGGCCACGTAGTGGACGTGGTGCCCCCTCTCGCCATATGCCTTCAGCGTGCGATAGAGGGTAGGCGCGCCCTTCCCGTCGGCCAGCGACCAGACATCGAGGGCTGAAACCATGAGGATGTTCATCGTGGGTGCTCAGAGTGTAATGTCGCGATCGCCCGCAGTCAACACGGATCCCGCGCGCCTCGACAGGATTGGCGTCGGTTTGCTATCATTGGAGCGCCCCGCCCGTAACGGGACTCCCGGCGAGGCGTTTTTCTTGGTTAGCGGGGTGTAGCTCAGCTAGGCTAGAGCGCACGGTTCGGGACCGTGAGGTCGGCAGTTCGAATCTGCCCACCCCGACCATCCTCCCACCCCCAGACTACCAGTTTCTCCAAAATCAGGGCATTCTCCGCTTGACTTAAGGTGCCATTTGCGGTATTTCTCCTCTACTGCGCTCGTAAGCCATGACGGGCGCACGAAGGCGTCAAATCGACGGCCCAGTTTTTTCTGAAGATTCTTTCAGAAGGACTCAAGTAAAGCCGGAGATGACCGAGCTACAATAGAGGGTGACAGGGATGAACAATCTGACCGGAGAGACAACCCGCCTGCGAAGGCAGCGCATCGAGCAGGCGATCCAGCTTGCCCTGGAGAGCCGCTGGCGCGAGGCCGCTGCCGTCAATCGCTCGATCATCAGCCTATTCCCCTCCGACGTCGACGCCTTCAACCGCCTCGGCAAGGCCCTCATGGAGATGGGTGAGTACGAGGAGGCCCGTATCGCCTATCAGAAAACGTTGGAGATGGAGCCGGCGAACAGCATCGCCAGGAAGAACCTGGGGCGGTTGGACATAAGGGCCAAGCTCACAAACTCGGGGAACGCGGGGGCCAAGAAGCTGGACCCGGCGTCGTTTATTGCGGAGACG
>JBEKDP010000270.1:0-2554 GCA_050014295.1 Dehalococcoidia bacterium
AAGTGCGCCCCCACCTTCGAGCCGCAGTGCCGCATCAGCATGAGCCGCCTCTGGACCCGTCTCCGCGAGTGCGGCCTCGCCTCGATCTCCGCGCGACAAAGCGGTCGTGTCATCCGCGTCGGCCGGGCCCGTCAACTGTTCCTCTCCGCCGAGCCCGACAGCAACGTCGTCGGTCACACGGCGCACGTGCTGCTCGAGGTCGACGAGGCGCAAGACGTGCAGCGCGACAAGTTCGACAAGGAGTTCCGACCCATGGCCGCGTCCACCGGCGCGACCACGGTGCTTTACGGCACAGCCTGGGACGACCGCAGTCTCCTCGAACAGACGAAGCAGACGAACCTCGAGCTGCAGCGCCGCGACGGCGTCCGACGCCACTTCGAGTTCGATTGGCAGGCGGTCGCCCGCTACAACCCGGCCTACGCTCGATACGTCGAAGCCGAGCGACAGCGTCTCGGCGACGACCATCCGCTCTTCCTCAGCCAGTATTGCCTCCGTACCGTGGGCGGCGGCGGCCGGCTATTCACACGTCAGCAGTGCGCCCAGCTCCAGGGAGAGCACGCCCGTCAGACCCGACCGCTCGCCGGCGACACATACGTCGCTGGCCTCGACCTAGCCGGTCAGTCCCTGGAGCTGGGCGCACCCTCCGCTCCGGGCGCACCCCCCGACCCTCGTCGCGACGCCACCGTCCTCACCCTCGCCCGCGTCCGCCATCCCCCTCGCGCTGCGCTCGTCCAGGAGCCGCGACTCGACGTCGTCGAGCACTACGCCTGGGTCGACGAGCCCCACGAGTGCCTGTTCGAGCGCCTCGTCGACCTGCTCGGGCCCATCTGGCGCGTGCGCCGCCTCGCCGTCGACGCCACCGGCCTCGGCGAGACCATGGCGCGCCTTCTCCTCTCGGCGCTCGGCCGCGACGTCGTCCAGCCCTTCCGCTTTACTGCTGAGAGCAAGTCGCGCCTCGGCTACAACCTGCTGGCGGCCGTCAACGGCGGCCGGCTGAAGACGTACGCCGCCGACGCCTCAGACGACTATCGCCGCTTCTTCGAGCAGATCGAGCGCGCCCGCGTCGCCTACCGTCCGAACCGCACCATGAACTTCTTCGTCGACCCCGCCGACGGGCACGACGACTACCTGACGAGCCTCGCCCTGGCGGTGGAGGCGGCCGCGACCAGCCGGCCTCGCACGGCGCGCGGGCGGGTCCGGGAGGACTGACCATGATCGACCCGCACAGCTCAGGGACGAGCACCGCCGGCGACGAGGCGCCGACCGTCCGCGAGGACGCCCTGCCGGAGCAGGTCAGCTATCGCGATGAGGGCTGCGAGCTATCCCCCTCCTGCCTCCGCTGCGCCCTCCCCCGCTGCCGCTACGACCAGCCCGGCGGCATGCGTCGCCTCCGCACGCTCGGCCGCGACCGTGAGATCGTCCGCCTGCGCCGCTGCGATCGCACCCCCATCGACGCTCTCGCCCGACGCTTCTGCGTATCGAGGCGCACAGTATTTCGCATACTGAAACGGGAGGACCAGGCCGGCTGACGACGCCGCACGCCGGCGCAGCTCAGGGCCGCATTCAAGACAGGAGCTTCCAGATGAGCAACCTCACCATCCCCCAGCAGATCGCCCGCATGGAGCAGCCGCGCCTGCGCGCCTACGCCGACAACCTCGCCTTCTACGAGGGCGACCAGTGGCCGGACAGCCGTCGCAGCCGCCGCGAGCGCCGCCTCGTCTTCAACTACGCCAAGGCGCTCGTCGAGAAGTCCGCGTCCTACCTCATGACCGGCGTCAACTTCGCCGTCGACCCCCTCGACGAAACGCCGGACGCCCAGGCGACGGCCCGCCGCGCCGAGAAGGCCCTCCTCGACGTCTACGAGGCGAACCAGCTCGCGCAGCTCGACCTCGACACGGAGGTCGACGCCGCTGTCCTCGGCGACGGCGCTTTCAAGGTCACCTGGGACACCGCCGAGCGCCGCGTTCGCGTCTCCGCGCCCGACGTCCAGGGCCTCTACGTCTGGTGGCTCGGCGACGACGTCTCCCGCATCTGGCGCGTCGCCAGCCGTTACCTGCTCGCGCCGGAGGAAGTCGAGATGCTTTACGGCGTCACCCCCGCCAAGGCGCGCGGCCGCGCCGGCGGCTCCGAGGTCGTCGAGGTCTGGACCGACCAGGACTTCGAGCTCTGGCTGGACAACGTCCGCATCGAGCAGAAGGCGAACCCTTACGGCTTAATCCCCTTCGTCATCTACCCCAACCTGCGCCGGCCCAAGAAGTTCTGGGGCGTCTCCGACGTCGAGGCCATCCGCGAGTCGGTGCGCGAGCTGAACCGCGCCCTCTCGCAGCTCTCCATGATCCTCGAGCTGTCGGGCAATCCCATCGCCGTCCTCGAGAACGTCGGCGAATCGCAGGACATCGCCGTCCAGCCCGGCGCCGTCTGGGAGCTCCCCGAGCGTGCCCGCGCCTATCTCCTCGACCTCCTCCAGGGCGGCGGCGTCAAGCTCCACGTCGACTACGTCGACCTCATCTACCGCACGCTCCACGACCTCGCGGAGTCGCCTCGGACGTCCTTC
>JBEKDP010000271.1:0-2548 GCA_050014295.1 Dehalococcoidia bacterium
ATCGGGGCCGCATCTCCATTATCGGCAATCGGAGCGGGTGCCGCAAATGAAACGTCGGCGAGAGCTGCCGCCGGGCGGAGGCCCGATGGGATCAGACCATCATCTCTCGCGTCTTTACCTTCACGTCGCGCGCGCAGATCAGCGCCTCACCGATAAGGACGGCATGGACGCCACAATCGGCAAGCCGCTCGACGTCGGCGCGGCCGACGATGCCGCTCTCGCTGACGACCGTCTTCCCCGCGGGAACCAGCGGTCGCAGCCGCCCCGTGGTCGCGAGATCGGCCCGCAGCGTCCTGAGGTCGCGGTTGTCGATGCCGATCATTTCGGCGCCGGCGGCCACGGCCCGCGCCAGCTCCGCCTCATCGTGGACCTCCACCAGACATTCCATTTCCAGCTCTCCGGCCAGCGCCATCAGCTCGCGGAGCTGGCTGTCGGAGAGGATACCGGGCAGGAGGTTGATGGCGTCGGCGCCGAACGCGCGCGACTCCCAGATGTGATAAGGATCGAAGAGGAAGTCGCGTCGCAGGAGTGACGGCCGCCCGCCGGGATAGTAGCCGTCGAGGATATGCCGCGTCTCCAGGAGGTGCTCGATAGCGCCCATATAGTGCTTGGTCTCTGTGACGACAGCGATGGCGGTGACGCCGCTGTGGACGTAGGCGCGCGGCAGCCCCTGCCGCTCCGTGTCATTGATGATGCGCCCCCTGCCGGGAATCGCCTTCTTGATCTCCGCGATTACCTGGATGCGCTGGCCGCCGCTGAGAGGCCCCCGCGGCCCCTCGAGGATAGCGCGGCGGAGGCTCCACTGTCCGGCGCGCTCCTCCTGCTGACGCCTAAGTTGCTCGATGCGCCGTTGGAGCGACTCCATCGGCTCCTTTTGCCGGCGGCGCGGCAGCTCCTCCTTCTTGGCGGCGACTACCTCGTCAAGAAAAGACTCACCGATCACGAGCCCACCTCACAGGTCATAGGTGCCCTCCGAGCGGCGACGAACGGCTAGCGCAACGACGAGCCGTGCCTTGTCCGAGATGGAGTACAACACCCGATGGTCCCCGACCCGCAGACGCCAGAGCGGAGCGCCGGTGCCCTTGAGCTTCCGCACGCCTCGTGGTCGCGGGTCACTCCCCAGGTCCGCCAGAGCGCGCGCGATACGCTGGGCGTCGTCTCTCGGCAACCTGTCGAGATCGCGTTCGGCGCGCGGGCTCAACTCCACGTTGTAAGGCAATCCCTCGCTTCTCCAAGTACTCGTCGAGTGTCACGGCGGCAGCCGGACTGGCAGCGTACTCCTCAAGGGCGCGCTCGCCGGCGATAACGTCCATCTCCTCCTCGAACGTCTTATCCAGAGCGTAGCGCACGAGCGCCGCCATCGTCGTCCGCTTGCGGAACGCAAGCAAGCGCAGGTCGTCACGCATGTCGTCGTCGAGATACACCATCAGCTTCTTCATCACACGTCCCCCTTGCGTCATCGATAGTGCCATATATATGACTATATGTCAATATGCCATGGCATACTGGTGACTGGGAAACGCAACACGGCTAAGTGGCAGCGGGAAGGCAGCAGCGGCCGGCACACAGTCCGACCGCTGCTCGTTTTCTCCATTTCCAGTTCAGACTGTCAACGCCGTCATCCCAGGTAGTTGAGTCGCAGGGCCGCGCGCACCTCCGACATCGTCTGCTCCGCTACCCGCTTCGCATAGCCGCTGCCGCTCGCCAGCGCCTCCCGCACCAGCGCCGGCTGCGCCTCGAAGCGCGCCCGACGCTCCCGGATCGGCGCCATCAGCGCGTTCAGCGCCCGCGCCAGCTTCTGCTTCACCTCCACGTCGCCCACCTTGCCGACGACGTAACGCTCTTTGAGGTCCTGCACCTCTGCCTTGTCTGGATTGAACGCGTCGTGGTACATGAACACGGGGTTCCCCTCGACGTGGCCGGGGTCAGTCGCGTGGATGCGCGTCGGGTCGGTGAACATGCGCATCACCTTCTGCGTCACCGTCTCCGCGTCGTCCTTCAGATAGATAGCGTTATTCAGCGACTTGCTCATCTTCGCCTGACCGTCGACGCCGACAAGACGCGGCACCCGCCCGACAAGCCCGTCTGGTTCGGGGAACACCTCGCCGAAGAGCCGGTTGAACCGACGCGCCACTTCCCGCGTCATCTCGACGTGCGGTGCCTGGTCCTCGCCGGTCGGCACGAGGTTCGCCTTCGGCATGAGGATGTTCGCCACCTGCATCACCGGATAAGTGAAGAAGGCGACGGGCACCGCGTCCCTCGACCGCGACTCCAGCTCGTCCATCTCCGCCTTGAGCGTCGGGTTGCGCTGCAGCCGGCCGAGTCCCACGTACCAGCTCAACCACACCGTGAGCTCCGCGTGCTCCGGGACCAGGCTCTCGATGACGAAGTGGCTGCGCTCCGGATCCAGGCCGACCGCCAGCCAGTCGGTGGCGATCTCGAACACCGCTTGGCGGACGGTGTCGATGTCGTCGGCGTAGTCCGAGACCTGGTAGTCAGCGATGAGGAAGAAGCACTCGTACTCGTCCTGCAGTCGCACCCAGTTCTC
>JBEKDP010000272.1:0-2534 GCA_050014295.1 Dehalococcoidia bacterium
GACTTCATCCCCTCGATTACCTTTTCCATCCCCGTTCCATAGCCGTCGTCGGCGTCTCGGGCAGGGTCCAGGATTGGGGCGGCGGCAACATGTTCTTGCACCGGCTCCTCTCGATGGGGTTCCCGGGGCCTCTGTATCCGATCAACCCGCATGTCGAAGAGGTAAGCGGACTTCGCTGTTATCCCTCGCTGACGGCCATCCCAGGGCCGGTAGACCACGTCATCTCCAGCATTCCGGCGACCGGCGTCCTCCAACTGATGGATGACGCCGCTGCCAAGGGCGTCCACTCTGTCCACTTTTTTACGGCGGGGTTCCGTGAGACAGGCGAGGAGGAGCGCGAAGAGCTGGAACGCCTGGTCTTGGCCAAGGCGCGCGCCGCCGGGATCCGCCTCATCGGCCCGAACTGTATGGGTCTTTATTGCCCGTCATCGGGCGTGACTTTCGGCCAGCACTTCCCGAAGGAGCCCGGGCCGGTTGCTTTCATCTCGCAGAGCGGCCTTAATGCGGAAGACCTCGTCCACCATGGGACGCTGCGCGGCGTCCGTTTTAGCAAGGTTGTCAGCTACGGCAATGCCACAGACTTGGACGAGAGCGATTTCTTTGAATACTGCACCGCTGACCCGGACACGGAGATCATCATCTCCTACATGGAGGGGGTGAAGGACGGCAGGCGCTTCGCGCGCGCCCTCAAGGCCGCTTCGGCCGCGAAGCCGACGGTCATCCTCAAGGGGGGGTTGACGGGCGCCGGCGACCGCGCTGCCCGGTCCCATACCGGCAGCCTCGCCGGGTCGCCGCAGGTCTGGGACGCTCTCTGCCGCCAGGCCGGCGTCGTCAGTGTCGACACGTTGGAGGAGCTGGTCGACATGGCGGTCACCTTCCGCTTTCTCGGGAGGCCCGCCGGCCGCGGCGTCGCCATCATGGTCATCGGCGGCGGCGCAAGCGTTCTCGCCGCTGATGCTGCCGAGAAACTGGGCCTGAGGGTACCGGCTCTCTCGGAGGAAGTGCAGGCAGAGCTGCGCAGCTTCACCCCTCTCGCCGGGACGAGCGTCCGTAATCCTCTGGATACTGTTGTCTTGGAGGGCAGAGACGACTTCCATAGGACGGTCGCTGTCGTCGGCAACTCGCCGGATATCGACAGCATCCTCATTCTGTCACGTCTGGACTGGGGCCTTGTTCACGCGCAGAGCGTGGACGATCTCGTGCGCGGGATGGTCCAGCAGCTCAAGGACGCTGCCGAGCAGAGCCCTGTGCCCGTCGCGGTGGCGATGCGGGCGCCCGAGAACGCCGAGGTCATGGGGGCGATGGAGAAGTTTTACGAAGTGTCGGCTGAAGCCGCGTTACCCGTCTACCCCGATTACCGGCGGGCGCTCACGGCTATCGCCAAGTACGTCGCCTGGAACGAGGCGCGCGTCTGAGCTGTGTCGAGGTGATATTGGGAACCTGAGGATGGCCGGTGGCAGGCCGGCGAGAGGGTTATCCGGTCGCCGCGTCTGGTTCGGTGTCTTCCGGCCCTGTTCCTTCCGGCTCATCCGCGTTCGGAGACGGTAGCAGGACGCCGGGGTGCTGCTGACCCAGCCTGACGGCTCGCACGAACTGCTGCACGAGGTAGGGGTCGAACTGCGTGCCGGCCTTCTCTGCAATCTCGTGCAGTGCCCTTGCCGGGTCTCTAGCATGGCGATAGGGCGAGTCCAGGATCATCGCCGTATAGGCGTCGGCAATTGCCATGATGCGCGCCGCCAGCGGTATGGCGTCGCCGTGCTTTCCCTTGAGATACCCGGCGCCATCCCAGCGCTCGTGATGGAATAGCACTGTCTCCAGCACCAGGTCGTGGAGCCAGTGAGGGCACGTCCTGAGGATGTCCCAGTCGCGAAGGAGGTCATAGCCGATCGAGACGTGGGAGCGCAGGACGAGCAACTCAGCGTTGTTGAGGGGGCCCTCTTTTCTCAGGAGATTCGGCGGAAGGGCGATCTTGCCCAGGTCGTAAACGTGTCCGGCGATCCAGAGCGCGCCGACTTCGTCGGCGGAGAGCTGCAGCCGGTGCGCCATGGCGATCGCATACTGGGCCGCCAACTGCGAGTGAATCCCGGAATAGCTGTCCCTCGTGTCCAGGTCCTGCTGCCACTGTTCTATCAGCTCTTCGATTTGAACGCGTGTCCGGCGCGGCCAGATCGCCGAGAGGGTATCGATTACACGCGAGTCATCCGACGCATAGTGATCGGACAGGTCCCAGCCTTCGAGGCCGTTGCCGAAACGAAACATGGGCAGCAGTCTCCTACTTTAGTAACGGCACAAACCGGAATCCCTTTAACTTGTGCCTCGTCTGCAACCCCGCTCTGGGGCGCCCCTTCTTGGACTGCTTCAGATCGTGTACAATCGGAATTAGGAGGGAGGCCATGAGATCCGGCGCCCCTGAGGAACCGCAGCGCACGCCCCCGCCGCCCATGGATGGTCACCAGATAAAGATAGGCGATCTGGAATGTCCGCGCTGCCGCAAGAGCTTCACGATGAGCTACTGGCGCGGCGATCAGTTGATT
>JBEKDP010000273.1:0-2533 GCA_050014295.1 Dehalococcoidia bacterium
GCCCGGGTTGGCGCGCGACCGAACTCATTGTGTAGGGTGCTTGTCGCGGCCTCTATCTCGGAGGCGAACTTCTGCAGGGAGCGAGGCAGGGGATGGGCCGCTCGCAGCGCGTCGAGGATTGCACCTCGGATGCGAGGCAGGGCATATGTGGAGAACTTGGCCCCTTTAGTGGCATCGAAGGAATGATAGGCTTCGATGAGCCCCTGCACACCGCAGCTCACCATGTCCTCGTACTGGAGGATGGACGAGCCGCTGCTACCGACGACGACGCGATTAACGACATGCCGAACGAGGGGCATGTAGTCGCGGATGAGCTCGTGGAGTCGGCGCTGCTGATCGGTGTTTGCGGGCACGGCGGAGATCCCCGCGGCGGCGTCGGCTTGGTAAGGCACTTCGCACCTCCAAGTCTGAACGAATCGGTGGATCACCCCGCCACAGGTATCCTTGCCGTGCATCAGTATCGATGATCGCGTCAGTTCGACATATGAGGTAAATCACCTATTGTGGTGGTTCTGGGCGCTGAAGTGCAGGCAGCCAATTCCCAAGTTCGCGCCCGGGAACAACTAGACTCAGTGGACTAGTCCTCTAGGGGGATTTATGCTGCCAAACCCCGATTGTTCGGGCCCTCAGATTTGTGCTAACTTACCAGCGTGTTCCGGTTCGCGCTGAAGGTGCGGCCAGCCGGGGCGTCTTGGTAAGGGAACACGTCCAAGCGCTCGTTCATACTGCTCACGCAGGCTCCAAGCGGGTGAGATGGTGACCGCAAGAGGGGGAGGAATCCTAACCCACGAAGAGGTGTTGCGGCTCCTGTTTGGAGCGCTTCAGCCTGTCCTTGAGTTCGACGGGATGGCGGCCGTACTCTGTCGCAACGGCGAGGACTGCGTAACCGTATTCTCAGTGCGACCCCTCGCGCCCCCGTTTGCACAGAGCCTCGCAGGGAATCTGCTGGAGAGCTTCCGCCGTTTCTCGGGGGAGTCTCATCAGGGGTGCCGCGAAGGTCGTCCCAATGTGGAGCTGCTCGGCAAAGAGGGGACGCACACCGACGGGCCATGGAGCGGGCCCGCGCTTTCCACGGTGGATGCGCCACTGATCGCGCAGGGCCGTGTGGTAGGGCTGGTCAGGGTCTTGGCCGGTGCTGCCGACGCCTTCCCCTCGGAGAAGAGCGCGATCATCTACGCGTCCGCCCAGCAGGCCTCGGCGTTTCTCGAGCGATTGGCGGAGCTGACGCTGGCCGATCGGGCGCTGCTGGAATCGATTGTCGACGGCCTCCAGGACGGCATCGTCGTCGTCGACGGGGAGATGCGAATAGTGCTCTCTAACGCCGCCAGCCGCGGCCTTCTCGCCGGTCTTGTGGGGCGGCGTGAATTGCCCGACGTATCGCTGGCCGGCACGTCCCTGGAGGGGGTGACTACGGAGGCACTCAGGGGGAAGGCTGCGCGGCGGCAGGATCTCACCTTTGGCGAGGACGGTCAACGCTACCTGTCGGTGGTGGTAACGCCGCTCGCCGGATCGGCAGGCGATGGCGCCGTGCTCGTGCTGCGGGACGTCTCCGAAGAGCACCTGATGCAGGAACGCTTGCTGCAGTCGGAGAAGATGGCGAGCGTCGGGCAGCTCGTGTCGGGCGTTGCCCACGAGCTGAATAACCCACTCACAGGTGTTACGGGCTTCGCGCAGTTGCTGCTGGCGCGCGACCTGGACGACCAGACGCGGCGGGACGTGGAGACGATCTACAGCGAGGCTGAGCGCGCGGCCAAGATCGTCGAAAATCTCCTGTCGTTTGCGCGGCGGCGAAAGGCTCAGAAGGGGCTCGTCAACCTCAATACTCTGCTGGAGCGCGTCCTGGAGTTGCGCAGCTACGATCTGCGGGTGAAGAACATCGAACTTGAATTGGACTTGGACCCGCGGTTGCCTTTGACGATGTCCGACCCGGACCAGATCCAGCAGGTCTTCTTCAACGTGATTACCAACGCCGAGCATGCCATGTTGAGCGCGCACGCCGGGGGTAAACTGAGGGTCCGCTCGCGGGCGGAGAGGGGCTACATTCGCCTCTCCTTCAGCGATGATGGCTTGGGGATACCTCCGGAGAACTTACGGCGCGTGTTCGACCCCTTCTTCACGACGAAGGAGGGGGGTCAGGGGACGGGCCTCGGCCTGACGATATCCTACGGCATCGTGGATGATCACGGGGGCCGCATTCGGGTGGAGAGCCGCGCGGGCAAAGGGGCCACCTTCATCGTGGAGCTGCCGATCGTCGAGGGGCCGGCGTTCCCGCCACGGGAGACGGAGAAGGAGATTGAGCTACCCAAGATCTGTCGGAGAGTGCTCGTCGTCGATGACGAAGAGAGCATCCTCGCCCTTCTCCGCGACGTGCTGACCGCGGACGGTCACACGGTGGACACGGCGAGGAACGGTGCGGAGGCCCTGACGCTGCTGGCCGCGCACGGCTACGACCTGATGATCACGGACATCAAGATGCCGGGTATGGGCGGCCAGGCCTTGTATGAGCACGTCAAGGACATCGATTCCGAACTCG
>JBEKDP010000274.1:0-2525 GCA_050014295.1 Dehalococcoidia bacterium
TTCGGCGGCGTGATATAATCAGGCGCAGGTTCATTCAGAGGAGCTATGCGGAGGAGGATCGCCGGGTTTATGGGCGCTGCGCTTCAATCGAGGGGCTTTCGCTGCGCGGGCCTGGAGGCGCGCCTGGTGGCGTTCCTCTTCGACAGCGTGATCTTGCTGGCCTTCACCGCGGTCTTCGCGACCATCGCTCTGCTGCAGCTTCTGGCACGCAGCGACTTCGGGAACAACGACCCGCCGAATTCATCCTTTTACCTTGCAGTGGCGCTGATCGTTGCCGTTGTCCCATTCTGGCTGGTGTTCAACGTTGCGCTGGAGCTTTGGCGCGGCCAGACGGTCGGGAAGTACATCGTCGGCATCAAGATCGCGCGCAGCGACGGCGACGACATCGGTTGGGGCAGGGCCGTATGGCGACTTCTCGTTCTGAACCCGCTGCTCTTCCATCCTTTGCTCATCGTCCCCTGGGCGTTGCTGGCAGTCTACGCCCTGTCGGTCACCGTGAACGTCGTCGTGCTGATCGCGATAGTGGCGCTCGTGCTGCTGTCGCTGGTGGCGTCGCCGGTCGCGCTGATCTCGATCCTTGCGGACCGGCAGCGGCGGGCGCTGCACGACCGGATTGCGGGGACACTCGTCGTGCAAGGCGCGTAGGTACGGGGTAAGGATGACAGCAGCCGACAGCGAAGCGCAGCAGCCACCTCCGGCGACCCCAGTCGCAGCGACGAGTCGAAGGCGTTTCGGGCGCCGCTTTTTCAAGTGGTCGACAGGTGTCGCTCTGACCTTCGTGCTGGGCGGCCTGATGCTGTCCTTGACTGCTACCCAGTTGACGGCAGCCGGCACGGCGCACAAGGCCCTGCGCCGCACGGTCGCCAGCCTGACGGAGATCGACGGCTTGCTAGCGCAGGAGAATCCGCTGCTGGTGGCCGCGAACGGCGACGAGGCGGCGTCCGCCCAGGTGCGCCTCGCCAAGTTCCCAATCGACATCCCGCTGTCGGCCCACGAGACGGAAGGGCTCTCGACGCCGGAGCTGCGCAATCTGGTCCTCGATCGTTCGGCGGACGAGGTCTACGCGAAGGGGTTCTCCGCCTTCCGCGAGTCCACCGGACAGGCGTCGTCCAACATCCAGCTCCTGTCGCCGCCGGGCGCGGTGCGCTACACGGCCGGCTTCCTGACCGCCCACGATCACGATGTAGCGCGGCTGGTGACGGCGATCCTGGTGGCGGCGGCGGCACTCCTGGCGCTGCTGCTGGTCCTCTTGAGCAGGGGCTACGGCCGCCTGACGAGCATCGGCGCGGCGGTGTTGGCGTCGGCCCTGCCGTTCCTCGTCTTCTGGGTTACTGTTCGGTTCATCCTTCGTTTGGCGTCGCAGGAGGAAAGCGACTACGTGACGGCGCAGCTCTACGCGCTGGGGAAGGACGTGGCCTGGCTGCCGATACGCAACGGCATCGCCTTCGCCGGTCTGGGGGTGATCTTCGTGACGCTGGGGGTCGCGTTCTCGCTGGTCGCGGACAGGCGGCAGCCGGCGCTGCGCTGACGGCGTGGGATGGGGCAGTTATCAGCTAATCCCGTACACATCTTGCTCTTGGCGCCGATTATACACTTGAGAAGGAGAAGCGCTGACCGGCGGTGTGCCTCACTCCGGTCAAGCGCAAACGGTGATTCCTCGTCTCTAAGTGGAAATGTATTGCGCTAATCATCCCAAGGTCGAAACCGATCTCACTTGCGGGCGGTGTGGTAGGCCCATTTGTACCCGCTGCCTCGTCCACAGCGAGGTCGGCATCCGCTGTCGACAATGTTGCAGTGACGGCCGTAGCAGTGGCAGCCAAGAACGCCGACGCCTGATGCTCGGCGCTTTTCTGGGACTGGGCGCGATAGGATTCCTGGTCTCCGCCGCCGTCGTCCCGCGGGTGCTTAATCTCAAACCAGATGTCCCCTACTCCGATCTACCCATAACTCACGCCTTGCCCACAGCCGCCTTCATGCCCACTCCTCCGCCTGTACCACCCGTTCCTTCCTACGACGTACTTATCGTTAGCGCCACTTGCACCATCGAGCCCTCGGCACACTCCACGACCTGCACCGGCTCTGTCAAAAACGTCTTGCATCGTAATCTGCAGCACGTAGAGGTGGTCGTGGCTCTACTCTCCGACGACGGAACGCCTCAGACCAACACCGCCGCGCCGATTGACTACGATCCGCTCTTGCCGGACCAGGAATCACCCTGGACTCTCTACGCACCCTTTAACCCCGCGCTCACCAAGTACAGCATTTCTTTCCGGGCCTCCGGTCTGCCACTTCGCGCGCAGAAGGAGACGCCCTAGCAGGTCCAAATGCCGGTGGTCGGCGGGAAGCGAGCCGGCGGCGGATAGCTGCCACATCCCCCTTAGAGTTCGCCCGCCGACCTGCTATCATCACCCCATGACATCGCCTCGGTCCCGCCAGCTCGGCCGCAGCCGCCCGCGACATCAATCATACGTAAGTACACTTAGCCCCAAACACCAGATTCGGGAAACGCGCGAAAAAATAAATCG
>JBEKDP010000275.1:0-2520 GCA_050014295.1 Dehalococcoidia bacterium
CACGCCTACGCCAACGGATACGCCCACACCCACACCGACCGATACAGCTACGCCGACGCCTACACCGACCGATACAGCTACGCCGATGCCTACATCGACCGATACAGCTACGCCGATGCCTACATCGACCGATACAGCTACGCCGACGCCTACACCGACCGATACAGCTACGCCGACGCCTGCACCGACCGATACAGCTACGCCGACGCCTACATACACTCCTACGCCCACGAAAACGTGCACGCGAACGCCAACGGCGACACGCACGCGCACACCAACTCGAACCTCCACCCCCACGAGGACGCAGACGCGGACGCCTACTCCCGCATGCACGCCTAAGGTGACACGAACGCCGGTGCGGACACCAACACGAGCACCGACGCCTACGGCGAGCGTCACCTGTGGAGACGTGACGGGTGATGGGCGGGTAACCTACGTGGACTACGTGGCCGAGTACCTCGCGATACTACGCAGAAGTAACGACCCGCGCTACGATGTCAACCACGACGGCAGGGTGAACTGCGCGGATCTGGCGATCATCAAGAGCCAGTTGGGGCAGCGATGCTCGGGCCTGCGCAGCCATAGCGCCTAGGTGGCGAGCCGCAGGCGCTTATAGAGAGGCAGAGGGATCCCGAATGGAGTCTCTCTGCCCCCTATCGTTCGAGCAACGGCGCGGTTTGGGACGGGGGGCTTGGCAGGTGCGAGGCGATACGCCGCTCGATGCGCCTTCGAGCCGGGCGGAATGCCTCTTCTCACGTTCGGGCGATGTGCCCGGCTGGATCGTCGCACCGGCTGTTCAGCAGCTGGGCCCGCCGAGCCCTGGCACCGGTTCCGTTGGCGGCACAGCCAGAGGCGCCATGATGGGTTTGACATTGGCGGGGATCGCCGCCCGGGGCGCAGGCCGGCTTCTCGGCAGGCTGACGCAGTGAGTCCGCGAGGCAAACACTATTCGTCCATGGTGGCCGGTACCCCAGGGAGCTGTGGGGTCGCAGCGGGCCGAAGCGGGACGAATCGCCGGCCGATCAGACTTGAGCAGAAGCTTCCGCCGAGAGCAGTCGGCGCGCCTTGTTTGTGAGCTGCCAGAGACCGGCACCGCTCGTGTCGCAGGACGAGCGAACTGAGCAGTGGGCGCAGGCCGCCAACGCGGCGCGTGAGGCGCAGGTGAGGTAGCCTTCGCGACCGAGTCGCTCTAGGAGATCGTCGATCAGGGGAGAGGGCACGTTCAGCTCGCGCGCCAGAGTCTCGCTGGACCAGGTGCGCCTACCTTCAGCGATAAGCGAGAGAAGCCGTTTCAGCATCGTCAGACTCCCAGGCTGAGAAGGCGCGCCGACTGGTAAATGAGGGTCGCAACGCCAAACGAGATGGCGAGCATATAGCCCACCGCGAAGCCGGTCCAGCGCCAGCTTCGGGTCTCCCGATACAGGGTGACGGTGGAAGCCGCGCAGGGGACGAAAAGCATCTGGAGGGCGATGAACGCCAGCGCGGCCGCCGGCGTCATGATGCCCGCCAGCGACGTGCGCAGCGCGGAGTCGCCGTTTGTGCCGAGGAGGACGCCCAGGGTGGCGATGGTCTGCTCCTTGGCGACGAAGCTGGTGAGCAGGGCGATCATTGCTCGCCAGTCCAGACCCATCAAACTGCCGAGAGGCGCCAGCCCGCGTCCAACATGACCGAGGAAGCTGTTCTCGATCCCGCCGCCGGGGAAGGTGGACAGCGCCCAGACGGCCAGCGACACTCCGAGGATGACGGTGCCCGTCAGCGTTACGAAGTGGCGCAGCCGCGTCAACGTCGTCAACAGGACCGTCCGCAGGTTGGGGACGTGATAGCGCGGCAGCTCCATGACGAATGCCGACTCTCGGCCGCGAAACAGCAACCGGCTTATGAACAGGGCGACGACGGCGAGAACGGCGAGATTCACCATTATCATTCCCCAGGAGACGAACGCCGCGGCTCCGCCGAAGAAGGCGGCGGCGAACAGGGCGATGACGACCATCCGCGCCGAACAGGGCACGAGCGGCGCCACGAGGATGGTCGTAAGACGGGCGCTCCGCGATTCGATGATGCGGCTGCCGGTGATGGCGGGCACGTTGCATCCCCAGCCGACGAACAGCGGCAGGAAGGACTTGCCGCGCAGGCCGATAAGGTTCATGAACCGGTCCATGACGAAGGCGGCCCGCGCCATATAGCCGATGTCCTCGAGGATGGTCAGGGCGAAGAAGAGGATCGCCAGTATGGGAATGAACGTTAGGACGGTCCCCATGCCGCCTATAACGCCGTTCGTCAGGAGGCTCACGCTCCAGTGGGGCCATCCGGCGAGGGCGCTCTGCACTCGCGTGGCACTGCCGTCGACGAGCTTGTCGCTGAGTAGACGTTGGAGGGGTACGGCGGCGCTGAACATCAGCCAGTAGACGCTGAAGATCACGGCAACGAAGGCAAGCACGCCGCCGAGAGGGTGCATCAGCACGTGGTCGGCGCGCTCCGCCCACGACGGCTCTTTTCGGTCACGGCGGACTGTTTGTCGAT
>JBEKDP010000276.1:0-2511 GCA_050014295.1 Dehalococcoidia bacterium
GGACTCCTTGATCGAGCGGTCGGACAGCGAACAACCTAATCGTGTCCTCCGACGCACACCATGCGTGCATGGTGTGCACAGTTCCTGGATGCCAATTGGAACGTCGATTCGCTTAGCAAGGGAGAGCGTGCTGGTCTTCCGCGGGTATCGTTTGCTTCCCAAGCAGAGGGTCGTGGGTTCGAGTCCGTTTCCCGCTTCAGATTCATAGGCGACGGAGAAGCCGGGCAAGACGTCCCGCCCTTTCGCATTGCCTGCGCCCAACTAGCCTCTCTTCCTACACACGGATGGGGTCCCGCCACCCTGCGACACCGCTCTTCCCGTCACCGGTCCGAAGAGCCAGATGGACAGGGCTTCCTTGAGCTACCGGCCCCAGCCGCCGCTGCCCGTTGCAGGCGGCAGGATGAACTCGGCAGGCGTCGCGGACAGTGCGGGTGGAGGGGACGGAAGGGATGATGGCGAAGGCGCGGGCGAACTTGTCTCCTCGCAACGTATCAACACGGATTCCTGGACATCCCCTGCCGTCACCACGACGGGCACGCCCTGGACGACTCCCGACAACGGGACGACGGTGGATACGGCGATGCCATCAACGGTTTTGGCCACTACCGGGGTGGCAACGCCCGATACCCGCACGTCGAAGTGAACTTCGTTGCCGTTGGCCACGGGGCTGCCTTCAGCGTCAATGACGGTTGCGGACACAGTCGAGCCGGTGGCGCCGTTGCAGGCCAGTCCCGCTGGTTCCGCCGTGACCTTGAGGCGGGCGGGCGGTCCGACGACGGTGAACTTGACTGACTTGTGGTGTGGCTCAGCCATTGGGTCGAGCTTGAAGGAACAATCGGCGCTGTCGTAGCAGAGGCTCCCGTCCAAGCGCGCCGTCAGAGGCATAGTCCTGCCGGTTACGGTCACGGTGCCAGTCTCATCAGTGCCGCAGAGGACGCTCGCGGTGCCGACTCCCAAGTCACCGAGATCGATCGTGGGGGTCACGTTCTCAGCCATGATCCCCTTGTGCTGGTCGTCCGTTTCCCAGCCGATGAAGGCGCCGGTAACCGGGGTGCCTTCGCTGTCGAATGCGCGCGCGAAAATCACCGTCTTCTCGGGGAGCCCGAGCGCCTGAGCGAACCCTGCCACCGTTGTCTCCTGAGGGCAAGCGTCAGGATCGAGCCCAGTCTGGATAGTGTCCTCGACCGCGACGAGCTGCAGATCGTCGGGCTCACCCACAACGGTGAAGTCGAGGGTCATCTTGCGGCCTCCTTGTGTCACAGTTACAGTTCCGGGGCCGGGCTTTGACCTTTCGGTGCACGTCCCTCCGGCTGGGTTCCCACTCTCGCAAGGCCAGAGCCAGGCAACTACGACGCCATCACCCCGCACGCCGTTACCGTCGCAGTCCTCATCCTGGGTGTCGCATACCCATTGCCAGCCCTCATCACCCCAGAGAGCGGTGCTATCAAACATGCCCTTGCTCGTCGTGAAGGTCACAGGCTCGTCATCGCTCACGAACGCCAGGATGAAGAGTTGTCCGTCCTGCTGGTGCATTTGGTTTGCGTCCAAGTCGATTCCCGCAAAGTCATCCGGCTTGAAGGGGGGAACGCTATTGGGGCTCACCAGAGCGGCGACATTGCGGAGGCTCAGCGAGGAATACATTGAGTAGCAGTCGAGAGGGATGGGAGTGTTGTCCTTCATTAGCAGCGCGAGGCAGATGGAGGGTGACAGCGCGAGGAGTTCTGGTGAACGAGCCTCTGCCTCTTCTCCTGCGCGCAGCCCGGGCAGTCCTCCGAGAACTACGCCCAGGGATACGACCACAGCCACCGCAAAATGCCTAGATGACATGGGATTCACCTCTCTTGAAGGCTTTCATGCCTCGCTCCGCTAACGTTATGTCTGCAGGATGGCTTGCGCCCGCTCTCGCGGCTCGACCCAAGACGCCCGTGGCAACCACGCCTAATGGCTTGCCGCGCCTTGCCCCTCTATTGACTGCAAGAGCTCCTCGATTTGCCGCCGCACATCGGGGACCTCGACGAGCTTGCGGGCCTCGTCTATCTCCGCGCGCGCGTCTTCAAGGTGACTCTGCGCCTGGGACAGGAGCGCTCGGTGATAGTACAGCTCAGCGCCCGCCTCCGGAGGAAGCGTCTCAAGGCCGCGCAGCGCCTCATCGAGGTCCGCCGCCGCACTTTGATAATCGCCGAGCACAAAGTATGCGTACCCGCGTCGGTCATAGCCCGGCGTGTACGTTGGGTCGAGTGCGAGCGCCGCATTGATGTCCTCCAACCCGCGTTGGATCTGGCCAGAATCAACGTAGGCCTGCCCTCGGCTGCTCAGCAGATAGGCAGTCGGCTGTCCCTCCTGTAGCAGCGTCGTGGCGTCTTCTATCGCGGTCTCGTACTCTCCTGAGTAGCGGGCGACATACAGGCGGGTGTAGAGCTCGCCCTGATCCAATTCTACAGCGCGGTTCGCATCCGCCATCGCTTCCGGCTTGAGGTCAAGGTACAAGCGCGCGATGGCTCGATTGCTGTA
>JBEKDP010000277.1:0-3655 GCA_050014295.1 Dehalococcoidia bacterium
GGCGTCGAAGTTGTCGTCGATGGCGATGACTTTGGCGCCGTGGGCGACGGCCTGGGCCAGCTTGCCCTGGGCGATGCGGCCGTGGGGGACGAGGACGTAGGCGTCGAGGCCGCAGTGGGCGGCGAAGGCGGCGGCGGAGGCGCTGGTGTTGCCGGTGGAGGCGCACATTATGGCTTTGTCGCCTTCTTCGACGGCCTTGGCCACGGCTACGACCATGCCCCTGTCTTTGAAGGAGCCGGTGGGGTTGCAGGACTCGAGCTTGAAGTAGAGGGCCTCGCAGCAGACCTCTTTCTCCAGCCGCTGCGAGCGCACCAAAGGGGTGCCGCCCTCGCCGATGTAGAGCAGCGGCGTCTTTTTGGTCAGGGGCAGGTATTGGCGATAGCGGCGGAGGACGCCGGGGCCGCGCGGTTCGCGGTCCTTGGCGGGGGTAAGGGCGATGCGTCGTTCACTCTCGGAAAAGGCCGAGGGCATGCTGTTCAAGCTCCTTTATCTCTCGTTCGAGGTCACCGATCTGGCGTCGTTTTAGCTGTTCCTGGCTCTGGGTGAGCTTCAGGAGGTAGTCGCCGAGCTGCTGGCGGTACTCTTCCAGTCGCTCGCTGAGGGCGTCGAGGCGGCCTTCGTAGCCGTGGTGCTTGCCGTCGAGGGCGGAGAGGAGATACTGGTGCTCCTCCTTGCCCGCCGTGAGGGAGTTGGCCATATCCTCGAGCTGGGAGAAACGAGCTTCCAGGCGCTGACGCTCCACGCGCTGGAGCTCCAGGCGCTCCGGGAGGTCGCTGAGCTCGCGGATCTGCTTCAGCAAATCGGCGACTTCCGACTCGACGCGGCGGATGACGTCGGTAATGAGGCGCGTCCTCTCGTTGGACGTGTCGGTGGCTCTGACGGCGTTCTCAAGGGCGACTTCGACTTCGGGCAGCTTCTGGTCGAAGCGGTTGATGGCTTCGAGGCTGCGTGCGGTGCGGCTTTCGGTCTCTTCCAGGCGCTGCTCGAGTTGGGCCGTTTGCTGGGAGGTGAGGGCGGCAGCTTCCTGGTAGCGCTTCCCAACCTCCTCGACACTGCTCTGGCGCTCGGCGGAGGCGGCGACCTGGCGCTCGACCTCCTGGAGCTGACGTACCAGCTCGGCGCGCTCGGCGCGTGTCCTTTCGCCTTCCGCCTGATGCTGGCGTGCGGCCTCGTCGGCCTGGGCCTGAAGGCGCTCCTGCTCTTCGCGGAGACGGACGGCCTGCGCCTGGAGCTTGTTGAAGTCCTCCTGGACCGATGCGAGGGTCGCTGCTGCTCCAGTTTGGCCGCCTGTGCGCGCGCGTTTTGGAGCTCATCCTGGAGCCACCGCAGGGTGTCGGCGGCGACGGGCGCTTCCCGATCCTTGGGAGGCATCTGGTCCCCCTATCCCTCGACGCGGATGAAACTTCCGATCTGGGAGACGACTGTCAGAGCAGCGACTTTGCGAAGGGCGTTCTGGACGGCCCTCTCCTGCGCTTCATGGGTCATGATGACGATTTCCGCCGTCTGCGCGGCCTCGTCCGCCTCTTTCTGGAGCACGGTGCCAATGCTGATGGCGTGCTTGCCGAGGACGTTGGCGATCTGGGCGAGGACGCCGGGGCTATCGGCGACCGTCATTCTCATGTAGTAGCGGGTGCGAAGGTCAGCCATGGGCCGCAGTGTCAGTTTTCTTCGTGGCGGCAGGCGGACCGGCTCGCAGCCGCGGCGGGTCATGGAGTGGGCGGCGTTGAGGACGTCGGCCATGATGGCGCCGGAGGTGGGCAGTGGGCCCGCTCCCGGCCCCTCGAACATCGCGCGGCCGATGAGGTCGCCTTCGACCTGCACGGCGTTGAGGACGCCGTCGACCTTCGCCAGGGGTTCGGTCTCGGCCAGGAGGACGGGGTGAACGCGGACTTGGACCCTTCTGTCTTCTTTTTTGCCCACGGCGAGCAGCTTTATGACGTAGCCCATTTCGCGGGCGTAGCGGAAGTCCTTGGCGGTTAGGCCGGTTATGCCCTCGCGGTAGATTTGGTCGGGCGTGACCTGGGTATGGAAGGCGAGGCTGGCAAGGATCGCCAGCTTGTAGGTCGCGTCGATGCCCTCGATGTCGTTGGTGGGGTCGGCTTCGGCATAGCCGAGAGACTGGGCTTGACGGAGGGCCTCGGCGAAGTCGCGGCCGTGCTGGCTCATGGAGGTGAGGATGTAGTTCGTGGTGCCATTGATGATGGCGGAGACGGCGGTGATATCGTTGGCCAGCAGGTCGCGTTTGAGGGGAGCGATAATCGGGATGCCACCGCCGACGCTGGCTTCGTAAAGAATGTCGACGCCTTTCTTCTGGGCGAGCGCGAGCAGCTCAGGGCCGTGCTTGGCCATGACTTCCTTGTTGGCGGTGACGACGTAGCGGCCCATGTCGAGCGCCCACTTTATGTAGTCGTAGGCGGGCTTCTCGCCGCCAAGCAGTTCAATGACTACGTCGAAGTTGGGCTCGGCGAAGAAATCCTCGCCGTTGGCGACAACGATAGCGCGGTCGAGGGAAAGGGCATCGGCCTTGGACAGGTCTCTCTCCAGGACGCGAGAGAGGACGATGGGCGCGCCGGACTGCCTGGCGAAGGCGTCGGCCTTCTCGGCGAGGACGCGAGCGACGCCGCTGCCGATGGTGCCCAGGCCCATAAGGCCGACGCGGACCCGGCGGCTATGGCTGTCCACTGGTGGGCCCCGGCGTTGAAGCTGGAGTCGAAGCTGGTGGAGTTGAGGCTGGAGTCGAAGCTGAGGCCGGGGTTGGGGTTGGCTGTCCTGCTCCGTCTTGCTTGGCGACGGCAACGAGATTATTGTAGATCGTCATGTCGGAGATGTAGTAAGGCTGGGTTGTCACCTGTTGGGCTACCTGGCCCTCCCAGTTGAGATAGCTCTGGTTCTCTATCTGCGTGCGCTGATCGGAGGTCACCGGCATGTTGGGCTGTCTGTCCATGACCTGGTAGATAGTGTACGAGCCAGAGGATTGCACGGGCGCGCTCAGTTGTCCCACGGAAAGAGGGAGAACGGCATTGGCGACATTCGTGGAGAGGGCGCTCAGGGGTGTCCAATCCATGTCTCCGCCGTTGTTCTTGGTGGCGATATCCGTGGACACGTTGGCGGCGACGGTAGCGAAGTCCTCGCCGGCGGCGAGACGGCTGAGCACGGTCTGCGCATCGGCTTGGGCGGCGACGCGGATATCTCTCATCTTGATCTGCTCGGCTGTGTCGGTGATCCCGTCGCGGATGTGCTGCCGGATTTTGTCCTCAAGGAGAGTGGCAGCGATGACCTCCCGGTAGTCGTTAACGGTGAGGCCGCTATCGAGGACGGCCTGGCGGTAGGCAGCGGCAAAGGCGTTCTGGTCGGAAGAATCGGTCAGGCGGAGGTTCTTCCGGATCTCGGCGTCGATTTCGTCATTGCTGACGCTGATGCCGAGATCCGGGGCGCCCTGTCGGTTTAGTTCCTCGCCCTCTATGGCGTTGAGGGTCTGTACGACGGCCACCTGCTCATTGAGGAGGATTGGTTGACCCGGCACAGCGTTGTTGATCTCATAGCGAAGGCGCCGCTCGACGTAGGACTCGCCGAAGGTCCTGTTGCCGACTTTGAGGACGATTGTCTCTCCGGGCCCGCTTCCGGTTGTTTGAATGTAGCCGAAGACGCCGATGCC
>JBEKDP010000278.1:0-3623 GCA_050014295.1 Dehalococcoidia bacterium
GGAAGTGACCCGGCCTGCGAAGTGCCGCTGGAACCGGACGGGGAGTCGGTCGCGGCGGCGCATGCGCAGCTCTGGTTCGCGGACGGTCGCTTCATTATCCGTTCGATGAGCCCGCAGCACCCGACCCTCGTCGCGGGACAGACGGTGAATTGGGCAGTGCTCGACGACGGCGACGAGATAGCAATCGGGCAGTGCCGGATAAGGTTCGAGGCTGCGGCACCCGAGGACAACCCGCCCGACTACCTGAAGACCGAGCAGCTACCCACTGGCTCAGAGCTGTTGGAAAGGCACGATTAGATGATGCAGAGCCCTTCAAAGCCGACCGAACCATCCCAGCAAACTGAGGAATTCATCCGCCGCGAGCCCGCCTATCTCAACGAGACGGGACTCGACGCGGGCTTCGTCGCCAATCTGGCTTTGAAGGCACTCTACTACCGCGCCCATCCTTCCACCACCGACCTATCCGAGACGCTGGCTCTGTCTATTCCGGTGATACAGGAGGTCATGACGCTCCTCACCCGCGACGGCCTCGCGGAGACCATCCCCGGCGAAGGACAGGGCCCGGCCAGCTATCGGTATAGCCTTACGAGCAGCGGGATGGTGCACGCCGCGGCGGCCCTTGAGCGCAACGCCTACGTTGGGCCGGCGCCGGTCCCCTTCGACGAGTATATCGCGCAGGTGCGGCGACAGTCGGCGGGCGGCAGCGGCTACTCGCGGACGGTCGTCTCTGAGGCGCTAGCGCAACTGGTCCTAAGCCGGGACACGCTCGACCGCGTGGGGAGGGCAATCTACTCCGGACGGCCGACCCTGATCCACGGGCACTCCGGCAACGGCAAGACGACAATCGCGAGCCTGCTGGGGCAGGCGATGGCCGGCGACATCCTAATCCCGCACGCGGTCGAAGTGTACGGCCACATCGTCCGCGTCTTCGATCCTTCGAAGCACCGGCCGGCGAACGGCGCGGCTGGAGGCGATGGCCCCACGTCGCGGCGTTGGGATCGGCGCTGGGCGATCGTGAAGCGCCCGGCGATAATGGCGGGCGGCGAGCTGACGCGCCACAGCCTGGAGCTAGTGCTGGACCAACGCTCGAAGGTCTACGAGGCGCCGCTCCAACTGAAGGCCAACGGCGGCATCCTCATCATCGACGACTTCGGCCGGCAGCAGATTCCGGCGGCGGAGCTCCTGAACCGCTGGATCGTCGCGCTGGAGGGCGGCGTCGACCACCTATCTCTGCATACGGGGCAGACTATCGCGGTGCCGTATACCGAACCCCTCGCCGGAGGAGTTCCGGACGATCTTCCGCCAAGTCTGCCGCGAACAGGGCGTCGAAGGCGGGGAGTCGACTGTCGACTATCTGCTGGAACGCTGGTACGAGCCCCAGGGGCGCGAGCGGCGCGGCTGCCATCCGCGCGACCTAATCGAGGCGGTCGTCGACGCGGCGCGCTTCAACGGCGCCGAGGCGAGGGTGACGCCGGAGACGCTCGACGAGGTCTGCCACACATACTTCCTGTCAGAGTAGGGCCTAGAAACGGCAAGACCCCCGTTCTTCTCAGTGAGGCCTGCTTTCCCGCTTGACAAGCGCGGTGCCAGTGCTATGCTGGCGTGCCATACAACCGGGACGCCTCGGACGACTCTGCGTCCTCAGGCCGGAGCGCCCGCCGGCGGGATGAAGACGCGCTGCGCGAGCTCGCGGTCGAGCATGAGCAGACCCGAGCCGTCCTTGCCCACGAGCCTCAGGCTTTGCAGCACCGCGTTCGCCGATGCCTCTTCCTCCACCTGCTCGGTCACAAACCATTGGAGGAAGGAGTTCGTCGCGTGGTCGGACTCCTGGAGAGAGCCGCTGACGAGGGCGTTGATTAGCCCCGTCACCTTCTGCTCATGGCCGCAGACCTCCTCGAAGACCTCTTGCGCCGAATCCCAACTCGTCGGCGGGGCGTCGACCGCCTGGAGGATGACCCTGCCGTTGCGGCTGTTGATGAAGTCGAAGAACTTCACCGCATGGGTAAGCTCTTCTTTCGCCTGAACGTGCATCCAATTGGCGAAGCCGCGCATGTCCAGTGACTCAAAGTAGGCCGACATCGAGAGGTAGAGGTAAGCGGAGTAGAGCTCCGCGTTAAGTTGCTTATTGAGCCTTTCCTGCATCCCATCGGAGATCATCAATAGCCTCCTGCTGCCGTTCTCCGGTCACAGCTATCGTCCGGCTCCACGTCATCGCCGACGGCCTCCCATCCCTCGTCCGAGTCCGAGGTCGCGGTAAACGAGAGATTCGACCTCGTCCCCACCAGGAAGAGGAGCGGATAGGTCGCCCGCTGCAGCAACTTCTGCACGACTCTGGCACGCCCCTTCGACATACTGCCATTCCAGGAGGCAACCACCAAGTCCGCATCGGAATCCGCAGCATAACGGGATATCTCGCGCCCGGGGTCGCCGGCGCGAAGCACGACATCGGTCGTCGCCACCGGCGGCGGCTGATGCACGGCAAAGCTGCTGCGGATGAACTCGTCTCGCCACGCTTCGAGCTCATAGCTGGGGTGATCCATGAAGACCGGCGAGGCTGGAGCTCGCGCCGTCTCGGGGCGGTCATCGACGACGTGCAGCATGATGAGACGAGCGTTGGCGCGCTTAGCAAGGGCGGACGCCTCCCCGACAGACCACACCGCCTCGAACGTCCCGTCCAGCGGGACAAGGATACGGCGAAGGCAGCGTAGTCTCTGAGCCTGAGAGGCGGCGTTGAGCGCCGATCGCACAACGTAGACTGGGCAGGGCGGATCGCGCAGCACGTCGAGGGTCACGTGCCCGGCAACCGACTGCAAGTCGCCTGTGCGTCCGTGCGTCGACATGAGTATCGCATCGGCGTCGATCTCGCTGGCGACACGGCAGATTGCCTCGGCCGGTTCGCCGACCGCGTTGAGCAAGGTGATGCGCGGCCGCCATTCCTCGGGGAGCCCGACTTTGTCGGCTAATTCCTCCGGGGAGAGCGGCCGGGACGAGACGAAGAGCACGTGAATCTCGTCCTCTTTCAGCTCGGCGATCGCCTGCGCCACCTCCAACGGTTGGCCGGCGGGAAGCGAGCCATCCAGGGGAACCAGCAGCGGCTTCTTATCCGAACTCATCTCCATAATCATCGGCGCCTCCCTTCCTACCTGTTGCAGACCAGAACGTGACCTCTGGATCAAAAGGGAACGACTGTGGTCTGCGCGGCTCGACGATGCGCTCTTCGCGGTTGACGCGGACGCGAGTAGGGGCGCCGTTGACTTTCACCTCCAGCGTGTTGCCGGCGCCGATATGGACGTTTATGCGTCGCTGTCGCCACGTCACCGAGAACGACAGCGCGGTAATGGGGGTCGGCAGGAAGGGGTCGAATGCGATGCCTTCTGCGCTGAACTTGAACCCCGCGAGGCCGTAGGTCACAGCCTGCCGAAGGGCGCCGAGGGAGCCGATCCGGACGCCGCCGGCCGCTCCCCGGAAAGAGTGCACGAGGTCGATATTCATGGCCTGCTCCAGATACCTCCGGCAGAGGGCGTCGTCGCGCAGCCAGGCGGCGATGAGGGCATGCACCGGCGGGCTCAGAGAGCTGGTATGGGCCGTCATCGGCTCATAGTACGTGAGATTCTTGCGCGCCG
>JBEKDP010000279.1:0-2987 GCA_050014295.1 Dehalococcoidia bacterium
AGAGGGCCCTCTGCACTCTTCCTTCTGTGTTTGAGGAATGTCGGGTGTGTATGAGGCAGGGGGTCTCGACCCGCAGAGGTGTGAACCGCTATTCCCCGCGCTCCCGCTGCTGCCGCTCCATTTCCGCGATATCCTCCAGCGCCCGCCGCACGACCTCCAGCCCTGGGCCGCCCGCGCCGACCTCCTGGTAGATGGCCTGCGCCTGCTGGAGGTGCTGCCTGGCCTTCTCCAACTCGCCGCGCCGCAGGTAGACGATGCCCAGGTTGGCCAGGTCTTGGCCTTCGCCCAGGCGGTATCCAATCTCCCGGTCTATCTCCAGGGCCTGCTTGTGGTGCTCCTCGGAGTTGTCCAGCTCGCCCCGCCGGCCGTACACGATGCCGAGGGCGCCCAGGGCGTTGGCCTCGCCCAGGCGGTCGCCGATCTCCCTTTCGATGTCGAGGGCTTGCTTGTGGGCGTCCTCCGCCTTCTCCAGATCGCCGCGCTGGAGGTAGACGTTGCCCAGGGTGCCCAGGGCGTTGGCCTCGCCCAGCCGGTTGCCGATCTCCCTGGCTATGTCCAGAGACTGCTTGTGGTGGTCCTCCGCCTTCTCCAGGTCGCCGAGCTGGAAGTAGACGTTGCCCAGGTTGCCCAGGTCCTGGGCCTCGCCCAGGTGGTTGCCGATCTCCCTGTCTATGTCCAGAGACTGCTTGTGGTGGTCCTCCGCCTTCTCCAGATCGCCGCGCTGGAGGTAGATGTTGCCCAGGTTGCCCAGCGCAGCGGCCTCGCCCCGGCGGTTGCCGCTATCCCTGTATATCTTCAGCGCTTCTTTATGGTGCTCTTCAGCCTTGTCCAGCTCACCGCGGTCGGCGTAGACGAGGCCCAGGTTGCCAAGCGCAGCGGCCTCGCCCAGCCGGTTGCCGCTATCCCTGTATATCTTCAGCGCCTTTTCGTCGTGCTCTTCGGCCTTGTCCAGTTCGCCGCGGTCGGCATAGACGAGGCCCAGGTTGCCCAGCGCAGCCGCGCGCGCCCGGGCGGCATCCTGGGTTGGCGAGATGCGGTCGGCCAGCTTCGAGGTTTCCCCGTAGTCCGCCTCCGCCTTGCCGTACTCGCTGGTGGAGTAGTAGCTGTTGCCGCGGAGAATGTGGAGGGCGGCGCGCTGCGAGTCGTTCTCGGCCAGCGCCAATGCCCTGGTAAAGCGATCGATGGCCTCCTGATGCTTATGAGCGTTCTGGGCCTCGTAGCCCTCCTGCTGGAGTCGCTGGCCTTCCTCGAAAGCGGCGCGGAGCGGCTTGTTGTCGGTGGTTGCCAGGCCGTCCAGGTACTCCGCCAGCCGATCGACCTTCTGCTCAACCCGCGCGACATCCTCCCTGCTGGCGGGCGGGGATTCATGGCGCCACCACCCTGAATAAAGTCCTTTAGGTGGTCCATGTCAGGCTATGCGGTTATCTCCTCGCCGCCGTCCACGCCGATGACATTCCCCGTCACCCACCCCGTCCCCGCGTCCATCAGCGCCACCATCGCCTTCGCCACGTCCTCCGGCGTCGTCGCCCGGCCGCTCGGGTTCTGCTCCCGCACCCGCTCGTAGAGCGCGGGGCCGCCCGGTATCTTGCGCAGGGCGGGCGTATCGGTGATTCCGGCGCGGATCGAGTTCGCCGTGATGCCGAGCGGCGCCAGCTCGTAGGCAAGCTGCCGGATGTATGACTCCAGCGCCGCCTTCGCCGCCGATACCGGCCCGTAGTTGCGGATTACCCGCGTGGAGCCGGAGCTGGTCATGGCGAAGATGCGGCTGCCGCGCCGGAGCGCCTTCGCGGCCATCAGGTCCTGCACCCAGTAGACCAGGCTGCTCGCCATCACGTCGAGCGTCATCTCCAGTTGGCGCTGGCTCACCGCCTGCTTGGGGTTCTCGGCGATGAACGGCACCAGCGTCCCGAACGCCAGCGAGTGCATGAACACGCGGACGTAGGCGTCGTCGCCCTGCTGCCGCAGCTTCTGCTCGATCGACTCGACGACTGCCGCGCGTTTGGCGGCGTCGGCGGCGTTCGTGTTGAAGAAGACCGCCTCGCGCCCCAGTCCCTCGATCTCCGCCACGATGCGCTGAGCGTTGGGCAGCGTCGATCGCAGGTCGAGGTGCACGCCGAAGACGTTGAGCCCGCTGCGCGCCAGCTCGAGGGCGGCCGCCGCGCCGAAGCCGCTGGACGCGCCGAGGATGAGGGCCCATTCGTGACTTTCCTTGGTCACAGCAATGCCTCCTTAGTGTTGCAGCAGCCGGTGATTTCGAAGGGGACGGTTCAACTCAGGTCCAGCGAGCGCAGGTAGCTCCGGAGCTGCGGCGCGATCTCCGGACGGAGCAGCGCCAGCGCAATCGACGCCTGGAGCAGCCCCAGCGGCCGGCCCGTATCGTAGCGGTCGCCCTGGAAGCGGCAGGCGTAGATCGGCTTCTCGCGCAGCAGGATCGACAGCGCGTCCGTGATCTGGATCTCGCCGCCGGCGCCCGGCTCCGTCTTCTCGATGGCGGCGAAAATGTCGGGCGTCAGCACGTACCGCCCGACGATGGCCAGGTCGGACGGCGCCTCCGCCGGCTTCGGCTTCTCGACCAGGCTGTGCACGCGGAAAACGTCCTCCCCCAGCGGCTCCGCATCGATGACGCCGTAGCTGGCGGTCTCCGCGTGCGGCACCTGCTGCACGGCGAGGACGCATCCCTGGTGGCGCTCGTAGACGTCGATGAGCTGGCGCGTGGCCGGCACGTCGGCGAGGATGACGTCGTCGGGAAAGTAGAGCGCGAACGGCTCGTCGCCGATGACGTCCCTCGTCTCCAGCACGGCGTGGCCGATACCCTTCTGCTCCTTCTGCCGCACGAAGACCATCCTCACCATGCCGGCGATGTCGATAACCTCCGCCAGCCGCTCCTGGTGGCCCCTCTCGTGGAGGGCGCGCTCCAGCGCCGGCGCCCGGTCGAAGTAGTCCTCCACCGCGCGCTTGCCGCGGGAAGTAACCATGATGATCTGCTC